>CAZXJC010000383.1:0-3267 GCA_964640885.1 uncultured Pirellulaceae bacterium
GACAGGTTGTTGAGCCGAGATCCGCTCGACAACTCCTGCTGAAAACGAACCATTCGGCCAAAGGACCGATTCAGGTTGCCGACCAAGTTATTGACGGCCATTTGCGTGGTTACGCGCATGCCGCCCTCCTACCCGCTCTTCCGCGAAGTTGGCCAAATATAGCTGGGGTGCGAAAACCTGTCCATCATAAATCCCCACTTGGAGTTACGTGCCATCGGGCCTGTCCGTTTGGCAGCCATTACAGGTTGATGGTCACTTCCATGAGGTCATCGATAATCGACACCGTACGGGCAGCCGCCTGGTAGGCCCGCTGGAACAACACCAACTGGGCGGCCTCGTCGTTGAGGGACACGCCCTGAACGCTCTGTCGCCGATTCTCGATCTGGGAGGAAAAGAGACGATGGTTCTCGGCCATCGTCTGTGCTTCTTTGCTGCGCGAACCTACTTCACCCAGAAGGGTGAAGAAGAAACCTTCGATCGTGTCGCCTCCGAGAGCACCCAGCGAGTCGTCGTTTCGCATCCCGGCGATCTGGAGAGCGACGCCGTTGTCCCCCGCATTGCCATCGCCAGAGGCCGAGATGTTGTTGAGATCGGCGATGATCCGATCGTCGAGAGATATATTGCTCGCCGCCATCTTCGAGTTCTCGAAGAAGTCGACCCCCGAGGTGCCCGTGAGTCCGGTGCCCGTGCGATGGATGCGATTGACTTCCTCCACCATCGTTGCGGCGATCGTGTCGAGACGATTCTGAAAATCTGGGATCGTCACGTCCCTTACTTCCATCAGACCACGCAGTTCGCCTTCGCGAATCGGCACCAGGGAACCAACGTCTGAGAAGAAGATGGTCGACGTGGCCAGATCATCTTGATTGATCGTACGGCTGGCCAGATGAACGGATTGGTTTGCCTGAACGAGATTGTGCCCGGCCAGCAGAACCGAGACCTGACCATTGTCTTTTTCGAGGATGGAGACATCGACCCTCTCAGAGAGATCCTCCAGGAGGCGGTCCCGTTGGTCCAACAGGTCTCCGCCTGTGCCGCCATCGAAAACGGATCGCGGAATCTCTCCGTTGATCGCTGCAAGAGAGTCCAGGATCTGGTTGATCTCATCGACCTGAGCGATCACCTCCTGGTCCAGTGAGCCACGCAGATCGGCCAGTTGCGTATCGAGTTGATGAAGGGTGGTGACCATGAAGTCGGCCTCCTGGCGCACGGCTGCGCGGGCGGCGCCACTCTCTGGCACATTGGCCAGATCCTGCCAGGCATTCCAGAACCGGCTCAGAGATCCACTCAGACCCAGGCCGGAGGTCTCGTTGAAGATCGTGCCCGCTTCACTCGAACCGGCGCCGGCGGGTTCGTTGAAGATGGCTTCGACACCCGTCAAGGCGCGCTCGAGGGCAGACCAGCGACCCAGCACCTGACGTTCGACGCGCATCTGGGCGTCGAGAAACTGATCTCTCTGTCGTGTGACCGCCACAGCGTCGACGCCACCACCCACCCCACCGAGACCACCTGCGACATTCTCCAGTTCCACGTTGCGACGGGAGAATCCGGGCGTGTTGGCGTTGGCGATATTGTGGCTTGTGACCTGTAGCGCCGTCTGCTGCGCTTGCAGAGCCCTGCGGCCGATTTCGACGCCGTTGGCTAGTGTGGTCACGGACATGAGTCTCTCGTGCTCTTCAAACCGTCCGGTTGAGGACGGACTTTGGGTTCTGCGTGCGTTTCACGGTCTTGCCGAACTTGCCATACATCCCTCTGTCACTCGGATCACCCGTGAGGATATCGAGACAGCGGTCGGTATACCGTTTCGACTGGCGAATGAGGAATGCGTTGTTCTCGTTCGTGCGTCGGATCTTGCCATTCAGATCGAGCAACACCTGTCGCATGCGGGCCAGATCCTCGGAGTGACGGGAGTCGATCACAGCGATCAGTTTCTGTAGATCCGCCTGTTCTGCATCGACTTCGAGTTGCTCAGAGAGCATCCGGACCAAGCGCAGTCGCTCGACCTCGAGGCGCTGTGCGAGGATGACGTACTCCGTCTTCCTCGCCGTCGTCGCCGTCATGGCATCGATATCGTCATCGACGATGGCCTGCTGTTCACAGTGCAGGCAGTCGAGCAGTTCGTGAAACACCCGGACCTCTTCGTTGATCACCTCAACCAGGCGTCGCGAAGCTTGGGGTGTCGTCATCTGCTCATCCTCGTCCGCATTCAGCGGCTGCAGAGGGATGCCTTCTTGATTGTTCGGTTCACTCATCGTTCAGTGGTTTCCATGCCCGCCCTTGCCGGCGGGAGTTGCATTCTCGGAGCGACGCCACCCAGTGGAGTCACCCCTGATTCCAGTAGCAGCGGATGGGTTGCCCGTGGGGAGGCGGCCGCTGCGGGGAGTTCTGTGTTGTTTGGGGCGGACTGCTCTTCGAGTCCCATCTGTCGTGCCAGTTGTCGATACAGGACTTCACTGAGACCACGTGATCCGTGACGACCTGCCAGCGCCTTGCTCCACTCTTCGTCAAGCATGCCCTGGAAGACCTCTTCGCCCTGACTCTTCTCGATCAGGCCACCGTCTCCGACGGTCTCTCTCATCGCTTTGAGCATCTGATTGAGGAACACGGCCTCAAACTGACGACTCGCCTCGCGCAGTGCTTGGCGCTGCTCGTCGGCTGATTGACCACGATTCCCCGCACGAAGTGCATCCAACTCGGTCATGCTGCGATTCTGGGCAGCCGATTCCGTCTGCTGCTGAAAGACCGACTGCTGCGCCATGGAGCCGAGACCGCTGAGCATGCTGTCTGACATGATCGCCCGCCTACTGAATGATGAGGTCAGCGCGCAACGCGCCGGCCATCTTCAAGGACTGGAGGATGGAAATCAGGTCACGCGGTGTGACACCGAGGGCATTCAGATTCCGCACCAGTTCGCGCACGGTGGGCATGGCACCGACGTCGAAGTTGTTGATCATCGGATGCAGGTGGTCGGGCGCTTCCACGACCTCCGTGCCACCGCCGAACAGATCGCCTTCGGCAGCGTCTCCGGGGATCTTCAGCTTCAGCGATCCATGGGACATGGCCACGGACGAGACGGAAACATTCTCACCGATGATGACGGTGCCGGTTCTCTCGTTCACGACCACACGAGCGGGCAGATCGGGCACAACCGTGATCTTCTCGATGTCGGCCATGAATTCGGTCATCAAATGAGACTGGGAAAACTGCGGATCGAGGCGAACCTGGATGGTTCCCGCATCAACGGCCTGCGCCAGTCCGAACTCGCCG
>CAZXJC010000384.1:0-10824 GCA_964640885.1 uncultured Pirellulaceae bacterium
CAGTGCCTACCCGGTCATTACTCGGGACCTCAATATTATCTTGCAAGATGCCGTCCGCTGGTCTCAGCTCTCGGAAGTCGTCAATCAGGCCGGCGGGCAATTCTTGGAATCCCTGCAATACCAGGAAACTTACCGTGACCCGGAACGGGATGGCGAGGGGACAAAACGAATCCTGTTTTCCCTCACGTTACGCTCCCACGAAAGAACCCTGACCGGCGAAGAAGCCGACCAGATTCGTGATGACGTCGTCCAGGCAATTACGGCCCAACTCAATGGCCAGTTACTGGCCTAGTCGAGTATGTAAACCGGTACAAGTAGGAATACTAGAGGAGGCTATTCATGGCGAAGTACTTGACTCTGCCTGGAACCGATGGTTTCGAGAGGATTCGACCGGGGACAATGGAACTGTTGGAGAAGCTGATCGATATGCACACTTCGTCCACGGAGCGGGAGTCATCTTCGGAGAATTCAACCCCGGAAAAGAGACCGGAAGAAACCTCCTAGGTCCTGGGGTATATCTTCTAAGCGAAGAAGATGTAGCGGTTGCTGAAGCTTATGCAGCAAGGGCGCTTGGTCGGGTGCTCCAATATGACCCGAAGACATCTCAGCGGCTGCTGAGAAACAAGAGCAGGAAGAAGCTCTTGGATGCCCGGCCCGAGGAGATACAATCCCTCCTGGTCAGCGATTTGTTAAAGAATTCCCAGTACGATGCGCGTGGGAATCCACAGGAGGAAGCTCGCCTACGGGAAGTAGTTCTCGCTTGCTTGAGTCAATTCGTGACGGAAAGCATGGGAAGATTGTTCTGGATGTGGACTACCAGTCCCGCGACCAGCAAGGAGCTAGTCTCGGCAAGATTGCACCAGCGAGTCATGGGAAAGACAACGCTCTGCCGCCATGCCATATTCATCCAGGCTGCGACGCTGACCAAACTCGTGCCAGGCTGAAACACCTTCTAGCTCAGGCATCATGTCAATCAACTGATCCACCAGGACCTGCGCCATGCAGTTCATGCTGTCACTTTCCGCCTTCTCCAGGATTTGGGTAGCGGTCTTCATTAAACGAACCATCTTGGCACGTTCCATGACAGACTTGGAGAGATGGGCTCCCGGCTCCTCAACCAGTTCAGCGATTGGTACATCCAGGGCTTTTTGCCAGTTGTGCAAATCACTCAGCCGCAGATCACTTGTCTCTCGCTCTTGACGTCGTAGAGTACGAACATCAACACCACTTCGTCGAGCAGCCGTGCGCATCGACACTTCCTGTTGCATTCGAACCGTCCGAATGCGATGCATCTGGACATCCGAATCATCGGTCTCCTCCATTTCAACCATGTCGGAGGCAAGCTTAGGATAAGGGGCCGCTAACGGATCAACACGATGATCTAATGGCTCAACTACGCCCAACGATGATGCCTGTTCCAGACTACTCGGAGGCGTGAAAGTAAAATCGACAGTTGCCATGACAAGTACCTCTTCTCGAAACATGAACTAGTCATGTGCGATGGCAACTCGAGAAACAACGGCTCGTTTTCTTCGATCGAAAGGTACTCAATCCATTCCAAAACAAAAGGATAAGGACAATTGAATTAAGACCGGGACCTGGCCGAGAAAGAAGAGAACCAGGGGCGTCGTTACTCCTTCACAAGTTGAATTACCATGTCGCACAACCAAAAGCTTCAAGCGTTAGACGCGCTAGGAGGGCCTTTAGTTCCACGAATTCCGGCACTCAACCGGACGATTTCAGGCATTTTGCCCGCATTCAAGCAAAATCTCTTCCAAAAGAAGCCCCTTTGGGGGGGCGAGAGAGTGAAGGTTAGGCCACAGCTCGCGGATCCTCAACCACCGGTGAATAAACCATCGGAGGCTGCTCGCGAGCTTCTAAGTAACGCTTCAAGTCATGCGGTTTCAGCGGTTCGTGCTCCTTGTGTACAAAAACCGCTTCCCCTTCCGAGAGTTGCAAACCGGTTTGAATCGCCTCGTTGGTTCCTAATCGGCGGCCATGACGTACCACGCGAACTTGGGAATAACGGCAAATCAAATCATACGCGGTCTCTTCTGTGGCATCAGTGGAAGCATCGTCCACGACCAGGATTTCAAACTGCGGAGTGAGATCAGCTACCAAATCAAAAAGATTCTGAACCTGGTCGCCTAAAGTTGCTTCTGCATTGTAGACAGGCAACACGATACTAAGGGGCGTGGACACAACAAGTTCTCCAAGTTAGATGCTTTTAGCAACGAAAGTTGCTACTAAGGGGAGGGGGAATATTCGGTCTTGTGATACTAGAGATCGACCAATTCATCACCGTGACTCGATATTCTCGTACAATGATATCGTCACACGATTAGTACGATTCATGACTGTTCTTCGACTTCTAACGAGTTGCTCGGTTGACTGCTGTGAATCAGTTGGGTCGTACCGGTTGTGGGGATTACCCACAGGGAACTCACTGGGCAGAAGACAACTATCGTGGATAATACAGGTACTGGTCTGACCAGCTGATCTGCAGGAAAGACCAGGTCAATTCTCGGTACTCGCCAACTGGCATCTAGATAAGGGACTCGCACGTGACTTCCAAAACAATTACTGGGCCGGACTTTTCACGCAGTGATGGCCTGTTGCCGGCAATTGCGCAGGACGTAGAAACCAATGAAGTGCTGATGCTGGCTTACATGAATGAAGAAGCCTACCTGGCAACGTTAGAGAGTGGCCAGGCGGTTTACTGGAGCCGCAGTCGCAATCGACTCTGGAAAAAGGGAGAAGAGAGCGGTCACGTGCAGACCGTTGAATCAATCGCTATCGATTGCGATGCCGACACCATTCTTTTAAAAGTTCGCCAACAGGGAGTTGCCTGCCATGAAGGATATCGCTCCTGTTTCTTTCGACAAGTAAGCGATGAAGGTGTCACGATTCAAGCCACACGACTGGTCGACCCGGAAACTGTCTATCCACCGGCCAGCGATTAATCTGACTGGTCACCCTCGATCGAGGGGCGCCAATTGGCCCAGCCGCTGGTTCTGGTATACTTCACGCTTCGTCCGCTAAATTCGTTTTACTAGCAGCCACCTTTTCAGGAGTTATACACGTCATGAGTGCTGACGCTAAGCTACAAGAACTCAATCTGGAATTACCGCCAGCTCCCAAGCCCCAGGGAGTCTATAAACCGCTGGTCATTAGTGGCAACATGGCCTACGTCTCAGGACACGGACCACTGAAACCAGACGGCACCATGTACGTCGGTCGCGTCGGTTCCGAAGTCGATCAACAGGCTGGTTATGACGCCGCTCGGCAAACGGGCCTCGCCATCCTGGCCACGCTAAAAGCTCAGCTAGGAAGCCTGGACCGCGTCAAACAACTGGTCAAATCACTGGGCATGGTTAACTCCGCCGAGGACTTTGGACAACAACCCGCGGTCATCAACGGATACAGTGATCTGATGGCAGAAGTATTTGGCCCAGAGATCGGCATCGGTGCTCGCAGTGCCGTCGGCATGGGAGCCTTGCCAAACAATATCTCGGTTGAAATCGAAGCCATCTTCGAGATCGAGTAAACGATCGGCCAACAACAACGTCAACCATTACCGTTTCAAATTCGGTAGTGCAGTCGGAGAAGGCTGCTGATACTCGCGACGCAAACTCTCGCGGGAAATCTGGTAAGCTTTTTCCAACGCCTGTAACTTCGCTGCATACTCCGCCTGGCGATCCTGGTTCGAATCCACCACGATCGGAACACCCTGGCCCAGTACCGAACTCGCCGGCTCCCTTAATCTGACCGGGGCCGCTGCCTTCGGCTGGCCTGCAGTTGCCATCGCCGGCACCACCTCTGATTCACGGGCTACCACCGACTCAATAACTGATTGCAATCCTGCCTGGGCAAGATGCTTGTGTACCGCTGCCAACCCTGCGTAGACTCCCTCGTCCGCATCAGTCACCGCCCACTTACATAAACCAATTAACTGGCCATCAGCAGTGAACAAGCCACCTCCGCTGCGACCATCAAGGGGGCGCCCCGTTACCGTGTAGTTGGGTGAACCAACAAATCGATTTACACCAGCAATTTTACTTAACAAAACCGTTGGGCCAGCGCCGCGATTACAGCCAACTGCAAACACCTGCTGACCGTTACCAGCGTTCACGCTGGCAGGTGCCACTGCCACGGGGACCATGTTTATGCCCGGCTGAATACTGACCAGCCCCACGTCATCATGCTGCGCATCGTAAGCAATCAATTCGCCGCGCACCGTACGCGTTGTGCCGTTAACAAATAAATCTACGTGAATTTGCCCGGTACCTCGAGAGTCGCGGAAAAGATGGCCACACGTTAACACGAGTGCTTCACTTCCATGAGTGTCAATGACCGTCCCGGTACCAAACGATGTACCACCTGCATCTTCCACCCGCAATCGAACCGTGGCCGCTAAAGCACGCTGCTGAGGACTTACTGAAACTCTGGGAGTAACCACCGACGTCGGTCGCACCAGTGTTTCTGCTGGCCGAATAGTAGGAGGCTGGATCGAAGCAGGAACCGAAACCCGGGGCTCGGCAGGTGCAGAAAGTGCCTGCTTTGTACCGGTACGAAGCATGGATACCAACCGCTGATAACTGGTCGCACCAACTACCCGTTCCACTTCGCGACCGTTAACCACCATCACAAAGCAAGGTACCTGGTAGACTCGGAATCGAGAAGCCAGTTGGCGATCAATCGCAATGTTGCCCTGGCGAACCGGATAATTTTCACGTTGCAGTCGTTGCACAACCGGTTGCATCGCCCGACAAGGAGCGCAGCCAGCCGTGGTAAATTCCAACAGAACTGTCTCACCGGGACTCGAAAGAGCCGTTAGCAGTAACAACGCCTGAAGCGTCATATTCATTCCCTCCTTGGATAGTGCCACGCTCAACGGTCGGGAAACCAACCTGGTGCCAACCAAAATCCTTTTCGGTCGACTAGCGCTGACTCGGTTTACTCGACAACCACCAAAACTGGCGACAGTTGTCGCGATCGAACAATGTGTCCCGGATTTGAAATTCTTACAAGATCAGTTTCATGTTAAGTGCTATCACTTTAAGCCCCCACCCGCTTGGGCAGCAGACTTACTCGCTTCAACGACCACCAGCACCACTCACATCAACAGCATGCAGATGCCATGCCAGAGAGTAAAAAGATTCGCCCAATTGTCCAAAACCGACCATCAAATCAGGCAACCACCTCCCAGTTCTACGGTCGCTCCGATACAATGCCAGACTCAACATCGGTTGTATGCTAGCTACTTCCTGGAAACCAACGATCCAATATGAGTCCACGTCGCATCCTCGTTACTGCGGCCCTTCCGTACGCCAACGGCCCCATTCACTTGGGCCACCTGGTGGAGTACATCCAAACGGATATCTGGGTTCGCTTTCAGAAACTGCGTGGCCATCGCTGCCTTTATCTCTGTGCGGATGATACCCACGGAACGGCGATCATGATGAGTGCTCAGCGCGAGGGTTGCACCGAGGAAGAGTGGATTGCCCGGATCAAGCTAGAGCATGAGAGTGACTTTGCCGGATTTGATGTCGAGTTTGACAACTACGGCAGTACCAACAGTCCGGAAAACGCTGCCTTGTGCGGACAATTTTGGCAATCGATTCGCGACGCGGGACTTGTGCACGAAAAAGAAGTGACGCAACTTTATGATCCAGACCAGGGGATTTTCCTGGCTGACCGATTTGTAACGGGAACCTGTCCCCGCTGCAAGAAAACTGATCAGTACGGTGACAGTTGTGATGCTTGCGGAGCCACCTACGCGGCCGCCGACTTGATTGACCCGGTCAGTACACTTTCTGGGGCCAAGCCAGTTCTCAAGAGTCACGATCATTTGTTTATCGAGATCGAAGCCCTGCACGATTTTCTTTCGGACTGGACCCAGTCGGGAGAGCATTTGCAGTCAGAAGTAGCCAATTACCTGCAAGGACACTTTCTGCATGAACCCTTACGGGACTGGGACATATCACGGCCTGCTCCTTATTTTGGATTCGAGATTCCTGACAGCCCGGGAAACTACTGGTTTGTCTGGTTTGATGCACCAATCGGTTACATGGCTTCCACGCAACAATGGTGTGATCGTCATGGTGAATCTTTCGACTCCTGGTGGCGGGACTCCGATACCGAGATCCACCATTTTATTGGCAAGGATATTATTTACTTTCACACGCTCTTTTGGCCTGCCATGCTTAAGATCGCTGGTTACAGTCTGCCTGAGAAAGTTCACATTCATGGCTTCCTAACCGTTGATGGCCGAAAGATGTCCAAGCGAGATGGAACGTTTGTTAAGGCGGCCACCTATTTACGGCACTTGAACCCAACCTACTTGCGATACTACTACGCTTCGAAATTAGGTTCACGCCTGGATGATGTTGACTTAAACCTCGATGAATTCGTTGCCAAGGTTAACTCAGACCTAGTCGGTAAAGTGGTAAACCTGGCCAGTCGATCGGCGAAGTTCGTTGCAGAGACCGGCTTAGCAACCGAATACCCGGAAGATGAGGGACGGTTCCGGCAAGCAGCCGAAGCGGGAGAGGCAATTGCAGAAGCCTACGAACAGTGTGACTACAATCGTGCCATGCGACTGATCATGGAATTAGCTGACCAGGCTAACACTTACGTGGAACAGGCCCAGCCCTGGAACTTGCGCAAGGATGAGACGAAAGCGGAAGAGCTGCAACAAGTCTGCACCATCGCGCTGAATCTTTTCCGACAGTTGGTCATCTACTTGCAACCCGTCTTGCCACAACTGGCCACCCAAACCGAAGAACTCCTGGGACAAACACTCGACCACTGGGACCTATCGCAAACACCGCTGACCGGAACACCGGTCAGTAAATTTAAACATATGTTACAACGTGTTGATCGAAAGGACGTTGATGCCATGATTGAAGAGAGTAAAGATCAAGCGGAACAGCCCGCGGATGACCAGCCAGTAGCAGCTGACAGTAACCAGCCACTGCTAGATGAACCGCTGGCCGAACAATGTACTTATGAAGACTTTATGAAAGTTGACCTGAGAGTCGTACGAGTCCTCAATGCCGAACACGTGGAAGGGGCTCGTAAATTACTCAAGCTGACACTGGGCCTGGGTGGCGAGGAACAGCGCACCGTATTTGCCGGGATTAAACAAGCCTACCAGCCAGACGAACTGGTTGGGCGACTGGCCGTCATGGTAGCTAACCTGGCACCTCGGGAAATGAGCTTTGGTACCAGCGAGGGAATGATTGTTGCCTCGGGACCCGGGGGCGAGGAAGTCTTCCTGGCCTGCCTCGACGAAGGCGCCCAAGTTGGACAGCGACTTCATTAAGCGAGTACTCTCGCAAAAACATTCAAGCTGGCTTCTTATCGGTCATCTGTGCCAGCCGCACATGTCCATCATGATGGGCAATGGCCAACTGGTGGCCCTGGGGACTCAAAGCCAAGTCCCGCGCAGTGTTTGCCAGTTTCAGGTAATGAAACTCCTCCTTGGCATCCAGTTTCCAGAACAGCATGTGTCCGCCCGATCCTCCGGCAACCCCAACAGTAAATTTCTCGTCGTGCAAAACGACTCCCCAGGCCACGCCGCGCAACTTGTTTTTACTCAGGTGCTGGATTTTAGGTTTACCCGTTTTCCAGTCCAGTAATTCAATGCAGGGATTGCCGACACCGGCAAAGGCATTAGTAACGTTGGTAATCCCGGCACAGGCGATCAGGCTGCCGTCACGATTAAATGCCATCGCTCGCAGGCCACCAATATCAGCCATGAAACCCTTGTCATACTTGTAGAGTGACTTAATTTCCAACTGCCGCTGCTTTTTCCCGGTGGCAACTTCCCAATCCAATAAGTTTGCCTTCAAATCCCCGGTCACCAAACGCTTCCCCTGCGGATGAAAAGCCACGTTGTAGATATGCGACTCATGACCGCGCATTTCCCGAACCAGGCTGCCATCAGCAAAGCTCCAAAGTCTCACGACCAGATCATTCCCAACCGACGCCACCAGTTGATTATCAGGGCTAACAGCGACTGCCCGAACCCAACCCTGGTGGGCAGCAATTTTCCGCTTTACAACCGGCTGGGCTTCATCAAGTCCCCACCAAATCAACTGGCCGTCATAACCACCTGTAACCAGGGTGTGGCCGGCGGAATGAAATGCCATCCCGCGCACCCAACTGTCATGGCCAGCCAGTTCAGCCTTCGCATTGCTCTCAATATCCCACCGCCAAACTCGACTATCCTCGGCTCCAAAAAAAATAGCCTTTCCCGTCGGATCAAAGCGACAGGAAATCAAAGGACTCCCGTGCTTCAATTCTTTGACAATATGGGTCTTAGCTGGTTCGATTTTCATGATCACTCTCCTGGAGTTGCCTAATCTAAACTCCCCATCACCTCTATTGAACCTATCTGCCGACAGCAATCAAGGGCTATCAGGAACATTGTAAACAACCAACACCCTTTTCAGATGATCTTTTTTCTCAAATGCCACCTGTCCGTCCGACCCCGAAAGGGATAAGTTTGTCTACAGGCAGGCAACCTTACTTTTCTTTGAAATTAACTGTCAAACTCATATGCCAAAACAGCAATTATTCTCGTTTCTCAGTTGTTCAGCGCTGCTCATACTACTGGTTATTGGCTGCAGCAGTGAACCCGCAGCAACAACTGATAAAGGTTCTTCCAAAACATCCACGCGGTCCAAGAAACCTCGCCGTCGTCGGCCCGTCATCAAGGTTCCTCAAGATGCCTACAGTAATCTCGAAGCCGCAGTCAGCGAAGCCACCACTGCTAGGGCCAAAGCAGATGACAAGGCCGCCCAGCGGGCAGAAATCTGGCTGAAGCAACAGGGACCAGGAAGTATCCCCGCACTCTCAACCATCCTGCACAACCAGGATGCAGAGTTGCCTCGTCGCATCACGGCCTGCCGTGCCTTGGCTGCTCTCGGTCCGCCAGCACGAGCAGATTTACTCAAGGCGCTCTCCAGTGATCAACGGTCGTTGAGAATTGCAGCTACCGAGCGGATCAGCTTGATACGTCCGTCTGACAAACAGACCGTGGAACAACTAGTTCAACTCCTCGACAACGAGGACCAGCAATGGCGCAAAATAGCGATCCAGAGCCTGCGACGTATCGGACCTCCGGCCCGCCAGGCAATCCCCAAGCTCGATGCACTGGCTAACGAACCAAAAGATGAGATCATTCGTGCCGAAGCACTCAAAGCACTCAAAATAATTGACCCCCGTCATACGCTCTCGAACTTGCGCAACTCAGAAAACTAATTGAAGTGTTCTCACATGTTCGGCTCCGGAAAGGAAAATAAGATGCCACGACAAACCCTCTGCTTCTTGCTTGTCCTTCTCCTCTGGATAACAACACCAGTCACCGCACAAAACCTGCTCTCGCAACTTCCCTCCGATGGCACCTCCGCTCGTTTCCTGCTGGAATTTAAGACAACCGGTGATGACAAGGAAATGGCAGCCGTCGGAACCTTAAACATCAGTTCGGTGGGCAAGGAAACAGTGGACCAGCAACCTTGTCGCTGGATCGAACTCTACTATGCAGTCACCGTTAACGACCGGGAAATCAAGATCACTGAAAAACTCCTGATCCCTGAAAAGTACTGCCAGGCAGGCCAAGCACCACTCACCCATGTCATCCAGTCCAAAGCTTACATTCAACGAGGAAATCGTGACCCGGAACCGTTAGCGGACGCACTCGATGCATTCGTTAGCCCGATCCCGATTGTCTTATATGGATCCCTTGAAGATCAGCAACCACTGGAAAAAAAACTGGTTGAAAGCAAGCTTGGGAAACTGCCCAGCGAAGGCCTCAAAGGGAATTTCAAATATCAGAAAGAGGGTCGGCAGGTAACCTGCCAGGTTACAACCTGGCGACACTCAAAAGCGCCCTTTGGAATTGTCCAAGCCGAACTCAGTGAGATCAAGATTGATCAGCAACCGGCCTTTACCATCTCCCTGACCTTGAATGCCATTCTAAGAAATACCCGCTCGCGTTTTCCGGATCTCAAGTAACGGCAGCCTAGGGAGTCTTGGTCGCTTTTGCTTCCGTAGCCAGGATACAGCGCAAGCCGACAGCATCGTCTTTCAGTGCCGCGGGGACCAGTGAGCGAAAACTACTTGTCAATTTCTCCGCCTTATCTTTCCAACTGCCGCCACGCATGACACGCTGCTTCGCCTGGCCACCTTTAACCCAGGCTGATCCATCCGCTGGAGCCTGCTGATAGTTCTCGTGCCCCACATCCAGGCACCATTCCCAAAGATAACCGTGGATATCATAGAGTCCCCAGGCGTTGGGTTTCTTGGCACCGACCGGCGGGTCATTACCAGCCGCATTACCGGTAAACCAGCCATGGGCATCCAGGCCCGCCACGTCATCACCAAAGGAGTATCGCGTCGTGGTACCAGCACGTGCCACGTATTCCCATTCCGCTTCAGTCGGTAAGCGAACAACTTCCGTCGCACCGATGAGCTTGGCGGACCGCAGCAACTGGGTTGCCTTCGTGCAAAACTGCTGGGCCTCAGCAAAGGTCAGCATCTCGACACTATTGCGAGGACCTTTCCATTTACTGGGATTGCTCCCCATGACCGCTTCCCAAAGATTCTGCGGAATCTCGTACTTAGCAACCTGAAAATCGTATCCAAATGTCACCTCGTGTGACGGTTGTTCGTTAGCTGGAGCGGACGCCTTGCTTCCCATTTGAAATGATTTGGGATAACGTCCACGGCCCGGAGTTACCTGGACAAATTCCTTTCGGAAAGTCTTTAACAAGGGCAACTGTTTATCGTCGGGTTCGGCAGCCATCAGCGCAGAAC
>CAZXJC010000385.1:0-3378 GCA_964640885.1 uncultured Pirellulaceae bacterium
CCAGATGAAGAAGACCAGCAGCAGGAACACCACGTCGATCATCGGCGTCAGCTTAATTTCCAACTCTCGTCCTCGGCGAGCATTAGAGTCTGGCAAGCGCATGTTTACATCGCTCCTTTCTCGCGAAAGACAGCAAATGTCACATTCCAGATGCCTGCCCGTGCGCAGGACAGCATGATCGGCTCTACAACCTCGTAGGGCACCTGCTGATCACTACGGATGCGAACTTCCAAGTCTTGTCCATCTTTCAGGACTGCCTGTTTGAGTTGGGTTTCCAATTCGCCGGGAGTGAGTGCATGTCCACGGACGAGTAGTTTCCGGGTAGCCGTCACATTCACCACCAGGCTAGGCTTTTCGACATCAAGCAGTTCCTGGCTATTACCTGCTGCCGGCAAATCCAACTGCATATGTACTTCCTGACGGGCCAGATGGCTGGAAACTAAGAAGAAAATGATCAACAAGAACACCACGTCAATCATGGGTGTCATGTTGAAGACCAGTGAACTTCGTTGGTTATTGTCTGGTATCCGCATCTCGGCAGTCTCAATCTTTCTGGTTACGAACACGAGGTGGAGCTGGCGGTGATTTCTGACTGCCGCTGCGCCGTCTTTTCAAGGGTGCAAAGGCGTGCACAGACATGTAGGAAGCTTCCACAACCAGTTGATCAACTCGATTACGAAAAACTGCGAAAGCACCCAGCGACGGAATGGCTACGATGAGTCCACCCACGGTAGTCACCAGGGCCTGGTAAATACCTTCAGCCAGGTCTCCGGCACCGGCGGATCCTCGTGAAATGGCTACCTGGTGGAATGCAAAGATCATCCCGATGACTGTTCCCAGCAAACCAACCATGGGAGCAATATTACCAATGACTGAGAGGTATTCAATTTTCCGATACAGCCGTGCCGACTGTTCAGCTGTCGCGTCTTCCAACGCCTTTTCAACGGCTGTCCAACCTCCCTCAATTTCACTGAGTCCGTTTAGCAGCACAAAAGAGAGCAGGCTAGGCCGCTCCCGGCAAAGAGCTTCAGCCTCCGCGACTTTTCCGCTGGCCAGTAATTCGCGAAATCGTTCTCCCAGTCCTGCTGGAATAATATCAGCGCGACGTAACGTCATTAGTTGCTCAAAGACCAGGTAAGCGGCCGTTAGGGAAAGACCCAGCAACAACAGGATAATAAGAAACCCTGCCCACCCCCCCGAAAAGACAATCTCCATGAAACCTTTCGGGGTCTCAGCTACTGGAGATTCAGTCGCCGTGGATGGTGGATTAGTCTGACCTGTTGGCTGGTCCACTTGTGCCACCTGCCGCGAAGCAGACGCCGGATCAGCCTGGGCAGCCTGATCGACGATCCACACGGATGCCAAGATCATCACTGCCACGATTCCCAGGAGAATACGCCGGAGAACTTGCTGCCTGTCATTGATCATTCGATTTATCCTAAATACTGGCTGGTAGCTGATGAAGTCTCTTCAATCTGATCCTGTTACTCTTTGGACTGTGGCTGGCTGGGCGGCTGCTTTTGATCCAGCCACCGCTGTGCCTGGCCAGCTGCCACCGTACTGGCATACCTGGAAACAATTTCCTGGTACAGGTTTCGCGCCTGGGATTCACGTTGAAGCTGGTCTAGCTTCCTGGCCGAAGCCAGTAACGATTCGGCAGCCAGCTGGTAATGCTGTGAATAGTTAATTGGAATTCGCATCCAGGAAACAATCGCCTGTTCGTGTTGCTGATGTCGATGCAGGCCTGCCGCGAGCAGGAAATAAGGCCCGGCTCGCAAACGAACTGGCAGTCGAGCAATTTGTCCTTTCCACTGATTCAATCCCTGGATCGGAACGCTGGCCTGCTGCGTCCGCCACAATTGTGCCTCGGCCAGTAAGGCGATCCGCGAATCCGTATCCGTCGTTAATTGCTTTAGCACCTGGATGGCCGCTGCTCGCTGGGCAGTACCCAGCAACCAGCTCGCTCCCAGCAAGCGGCCTGCTGACGACCGGGAACCCGTTAACCAGGTCTGGGCACGTCCCTCTAATGCTGGTGACACCGGTTGTTTTCCCCAGGTCAGTGGGATGGCATCGAAGTAGAGCGTGTTGGGGTCATCCGCCAGCACGAGTTTGAGAAAATGATCACCGGCCTGCTCGGTCTGACCAAGACCCCGGTAGCACCAGACCCATTGGGCCAGAATTCGCTGTCGGACCCAAAGTCGCGTCTCATCCTTAGCGGCTTGTTGATAAGCCGATAACGCTTGTTCAAATTCATGGTCGGCCAGCAGTTGATTTCCGCGAAGATGTTTTGCTGTCCAAGAACTCTGGATTTTTTTGACTCGAGTCGTCTCAATGCGCTGCGGACTTCCTCCCACCAACTGAAACGTCAAGAATTGACCATTATAAGCCAGGATACGACCAGCAAGTGTTTGCTCCTGGTCACCCGACCGATTGGCAACCACGACTCGGTCCAAGCTTGTTTCCTGGGCAAGGCAACCAGGACTCATCAAGATCACGCCGTAAAACAAGCTGCCGATAAGCCCGCTCAGCAAGCAGAGTCGATAGCAGCGTTGTCTCACGACAACCCGGAGGGCTAATTCCCAGCAGTCAGCCGTTTTTGTGGAAAGCAGATTCTGTAGTCGCCAAGCTGCTGCCGGGGAACTGGTTTCGAGAGGCTCGAGAGGTCTCATGGGAAATCTCAAAATCTTACCAGGCAACGAATTACGTCGAATCACCAGGCGCAATTCTAGGATTTGCCCTGGGGAGCGTCAACGTGAATCAAAGGGAGCAGCAATAGCAGTGAAACTAGAAGAGTGTATCTTTATAGAATCACCGTGGCCGCTGGCTGGTTGGACAAATCAATAGCATCTGAAACTGAAAGAGACAGGTTTACGTGCAGATCCTCACTTATCCGCATTACACACTCCGTTACAAGTCACAACCGCTGACACGCGTCGATGCAGCCTTGCGGAAACTGGTAGCCGAGATGTTCGATTTAATGTACGAAGCTAACGGTGTCGGGCTGGCAGGCAACCAGGTTGACCTTCCGCTGCGGCTATTTGTTGTCAACATGGCCGCAGAGCCGGGGAAGGGTGAGGAGCTGGTCTTCATCAATCCGATTCTCAGTCATCCGAAGGGGAACGAAGAAGGTGACGAAGGTTGCTTGAGCTTGCCAGGGCTTTACGGCAACGTGGTCCGTGCTAAGCAAATCCACGTGCAAGCATACAATCTGCGGGGCGAAGAATTTAATGCTGCCCTCGATGGTCTTTTCGCTCGGGTAGTTCAACACGAGAATGATCACTTGGACGGCGTGCTATTTACCGACCGCATGACAACGGCGGGCAAGCTGGCCATTCGTGAATCGCTAGAGGAATATGAATTGGAACAGAAGAGCTTGCG
>CAZXJC010000386.1:0-3630 GCA_964640885.1 uncultured Pirellulaceae bacterium
AGAACTCTACCTGGCTCCGAATCAAAAAGTTCCACTGGCTGGTAAACCGTTAACCTTGCTCGCTCAAGTCGACTTGGCAAAGAATCAACCACTAGACCTGGCTCGACAGCTCTACAACCGAGTGGACGAACATGTCCGTTATGACAAGTCACAACCGGGATACGGAAATGGCGATGTGCTTTGGGTATGCAACAGCAAGTTTGGCAACTGCACCGATTTCCACAGCCTCTTCATCTCTTTTGCCCGCAGCCAGGGACTACCGGCGCGTTTTGAGATCGGTTTTCCACTACCAGAAAAGCGAGGCACCGGAAGCATCGGCGGATATCACTGTTGGGCACTGTTCCACCTCGAATCTCACGGCTGGATTCCGGTCGACATCTCCGAGGCCGACAAGCACCCGGAGATGAAGGAATACTATTTCGGCAACCTGACCGAGAACCGCGTCACCTTTACCACCGGACGTGATATTGATCTTGTGCCACAGCAGTCTGCCCCGTCCCTGAATTACTTTGTCTATCCTCATATCGAGGTAGCTGGCAAACTGTGGCCTCGCGAAAAGATCAAGTTAAAATTTACTTACCAGGACCAGTAAGAATTCGCACTAATTTCTCTTCCTGGCATGCTCAACCCGTCTCTGGCAAGAACGTGGGCATCGTGACTCCCCGTGGTGCCGTGACCGATCCGTAGGCCTGGGCAACATGCATTTCGCAGTTCCTGGCCCCCCAGCTATACAACTGCTGAACCAGTTCTCCGCAGGAGACGGGAACAAGGAAGACCGGCATCCGGCCCCCGAGTTGATCCAGCTCCTCATAAATCAGTGCCGCTGCCTGCTGTTCACTACGGGCAACCCCGGGACCCAGCATGTTGAAGGCGTCCGCTCCACAGGAAACCAGGAATCCGTCGATCCCGTCGGCCGCTTCGACAACCGAAACATGCCAAATATTCTCTCGGTTCTCGATGAAATACTGGTAATCTCCGATCCGCGAAATACCTGACAGTTCTTTTTCGTTTTGGGCCTTCGCAGGAACATCGTCCAGCGTGGCAGGCCGGACGTTCTGTCCCGCCGGACGTTCTTCAACCAGGCCATCCTCGGGAACCTGCAGGAACATGTCCTGGAAGGTACAAAAGGGAACAAAGCCGGCACGCGTGTAGAGTGAGTAGGAATCCAGGTTCAAACAGCTGGAGACCAGGCGGACTGGCTTGTCCTGGCTTTCAGCCAACTCAATGAAATGTGTCAGCAGAGCCCGAGCCACGCCACGACCAAAGTGATCCGGGTGTGAATTCATGATCCCTAGTGAGACATGGGTTTCGCGGGGATGCACAAAGCACGATCCAATGATCTGGCCGCTCGCCTCGTCGACCGCCACCACCGCTGCACCGGGATCGATCTGATCATAAACGTCAACCATAATCGCCGGGGAAATTTCATCGCCGGTAAAGATCGGATCCCTCCCAATCGACTCGTAATACCGATTGGTAGAATGGAAGATCAGGCTGGCTACCTCGCTGCGATCAGCAGCCGTCATGGGGCGAAGTTGAAAACTCATGTCATAATTCCTCGTAAAGTCCGGCGGCAACATCAGGCCGATGTTATTGCCCTGTGGCACTCTGGTGCCCCCATACGATAGACGATTCGCCAACTGCTGCACAATTACCGTCGCTATTTGTCTTGAATTAAGGGATCTCAGTCGATACCATAAACGGATCATTGATCATTGATGGGAGACCGCTGCGATGTTAACACTATGGGGCCATAAACGCCGCTTCTGCGACCGAGTCGGTCGGCGTGATTTCCTCAGCATCGGTTCCCTGGCACTCGGTGGACTTACCCTGCCCCAGCTTTTGCAGGCGGAAGCAGCCGCCGGGATTCGCCAGTCTCATAAAGCGATCATCATGATCTACCTGACCGGTGGCCCACCGCACCAGGACATGGTCGACTTGAAGCCGGACGCCCCGGCAGAAATTCGTGGCGAATTCTCACCTATCGCGACCAATGTCCCGGGAATCCAGATCAGCGAATTGATGCCGCGGATGGCAGGCATGATGGACAAGTTTATCCCCATCCGTACGCTGGTCGGTTCCGATGGCAGGCACTCATCGTTTCAGTGTGTTACAGGGCAACCATTTGCAAATCAACCTCAAGGGGGCTGGCCCGAGATTGGCTCGATTCTCTCAAAGCTGTATGGACCAACCACACCAGCGATTCCCGCAGCAATTGATCTGTCGATGAAGATGGAACACCTACCTTACAATCTTCCGGGACCAGGGTACCTGGGAACGGCCCATGCTCCCTTTAAACCGACCGGACCTTCCCAGTCCGACATGGTATTAAAAGATGTTAGTCCGAGTCGCTTTGGTGGCCGTCGTCAGCTGTTAGCCCAACTGGATGACGTGCGGCGGACGATCGACCAGAGTCGCTTTCCGGACCAGGCAGATGCTTTTACCGAACAGGCCCTGGACGTACTAACCTCCAGTAAGCTGGCAGACGCGCTGGACTTGGAAAAGGAGGATCCCCAGGTTCGAGCCCGTTACGGAAAAGATGATCCCAAGGTCTTGCCCTATTCGAGCAAGGGTTACCAGGCGATTCTCTCCAAGTTCCTGATGGCCCGCCGCCTGGTGGAAGCGGGGGCCCGCTGCGTGACGGTCGCCTATGCAGATTTTGACTGGCATGGCTCAAACTT
This sequence comes from uncultured Pirellulaceae bacterium, assembly GCA_964640885.1. Taxonomy (GTDB): domain Bacteria; phylum Planctomycetota; class Planctomycetia; order Pirellulales; family Pirellulaceae; genus JAZADA01. The sequence continues at coordinate 2,682 of CAZXJC010000386.1, forward strand.
TACAATCGCCCGTAAAGTGGTTCCCCTGCTTGACCAAGGGCTAACCGCACTGGTCCAAGACCTGCACGAACGGGGGCTGCAGGATGATGTGACGGTCGTCGTCTGGGGCGAGTTTGGTCGTACTCCCAAGATCAATAAGTCGGCCGGTCGTGATCACTGGTCAAAAGTCGCCTGTGGACTGCAGGCCGGCGGTGGCATGCAAGGCGGCCAGGTCATTGGAACGACCAACCGCTATGCCGAAGAGCCGATCGATCGTCCAGTTCATTTCCAAGAAGTGTTTGCCACGCTCTACCGGAACCTGGGGATTGATCCAACGCGCACCACGCTCACGGATCTGACGGGTCGCCCGCGGTACCTGATGGATGAATTTCGGCCGCTGCCAGAAGTCCTCTGAGCGAACCTTAGCGGAAATCGGGCAGCTTCATCACGTGCAGGTACTTGGCCGCAAACAGGTAAAGCTTGTCATCGACGCGCCAAGTACTAATCAGGCCATCACCACCGGGCCACTTGGCAAAGCCACGTGGATCCGGGACGATCTTGATAAAGTCGGTCGTGTAACCGTACTTCATCTTCGGTACATGGTCCCCCTTACGACTTTCGGCCCAGTCGACCAGGTACTTGTCTTTGCCGTCTGAATCTTTACCCAGGTAGCCGATTAAACCAGGCCGGTAGATTCCTAGTTCTGCATCCGGTCCTGCTTTGGGACGGATCATTGGATTTTCAGGAAACAAGTCCCACTTTCTGCCATCCTGGGAGCGGGCAAAGCCAACGCTACAAGCTCCCTTCACATCGGTTCCCCGCATAAAGGCCAGCCACTGTCCCGTCGGCATCCGCTGAATCGAATGGTAAGAAGAAGTACCGTACATCCAGGGCTTGGTGCTTGTTGGAATCACTGGCAGGATCTTGGGAACATTGACCTTATCGGTCCTCGTGTCTTCCACGATCGTCC
>CAZXJC010000387.1:0-5663 GCA_964640885.1 uncultured Pirellulaceae bacterium
GGGTTCGATCCCCGCCGCCTCCACTTTTCGTCCTTGGTGCCACCCGGTGCCAGGGACTGACAAAGAAGATGAAAACCCCTGTTACCGCAGGGGTTTTCTTCGTTAATGGTGGCCAGTTCCATGGTCACCCCGTTGCCCATGAAGCAAACTTAACGATAAGCGGCGCGGAAGGCGCCGTGTTTCTCGCCCGCGTGATTTGGTCCAAGCCCAATCGGCTGCTCAGCCGACAGCCGGGACATTGATAAAGGGCGAATCTCGCACACCGGCGAAAGCGCTCGCAGAATTCGGGACTGACACTGCCTCAAGTCCGATCGCGTGATGGCCAGACTGACCGTCGACTTCCGCTCAGTTTTTTGCCCCTACCGGCGCAGGTACTGTTTGATTTGCTGCTGGAAGGTCGACTCGATGCGCCGGCTTGCGACCAGATCCTGGTCGGCGATCTCGCGGACCCAGGCGATCGCTGCCTCGGCGGCTTCGATTCCCAGCTTGCGGTTCTGCGGCGTGGACTCCTCCTTCCAGGCCCGCCTGGCGGCGAGCGCCCGGCACACCAGCGTCAACGCCCGCAGGGCATCCGCCTCTCGGCGAACGCGGCGTTTGATCAGCGGCTGCTGCGCGGAAGCTTGCGCCACTTCGATCGCCGCCTGCAAATCGGCCAGCACCTGCGGCGTCCAATCGGCATGGGCGACGAACATACCGTGCGAATCCGTTTGGCGTCCCACGAGGTTCAATCGTCGATAGTAAGCCCGCATGGGGTCGCCGGCTTCCTGAAAATACAGCCGGAAGAATTCCTCGATTAGAGCACGGTCGTCCTGTGAGGCATCCCAGGCCAGCCGCCCGGCAAGGTAGCACGCCAGCTCGTTATCCGGCCAGCGGTTCAAAGCCCCCACTTTGTAGCTGATGAAGTTCATCGCCTTGTAGTGCCTGATTCGCCCTCCGATCAGCCAGGTTTGGGGTGTCGGTGTCCGCGGTAAATCAAAGAGGTGCGTGTAATACTCGTAACTCATCAGCCGCTTGGCCACTTGGCTCCATGCCCGCAATCGCCATCGGTAGTTTGTATTCAGCGGGCAGTCGGGATCGTCGATCGCATGCAGGTAACAAAAGCGGTTGACGATCACGGGAACGACCTGCGGATGCGCCTTCAGTACAACAGTGCCATTGCCGAGCACGGGAGGTCCGGTCATGTTGACCTGGAAATAATCGGCGTAGTACGTCAGCAGTCGGTCGGGGTGCGATTTCTGCACTTCAGCCGCCACCCGGTTGTTGAAGGCGAGGACTCGTGTGGCCACGCCGATGCCGGGGTCGGCGTGGTCCATGGCGAGGCAACCGTCACACTGGCACCATTGGTCCATGTCCGCATCGGCGGGACTGAGCGACGCGCCCAGTGCGTCTTTTCGATTGTTCAGAAAGCGGCGAGACTCTCGGATGGCACGCTCGACGACCTGTTTGTTGCTCAGACAAATCTGGCCATCTTCGGTCAGCACACGACGGTTTTTGCTCCGATCGAAGGCGAAGTACTCGGGATGCTCCGCAAACAAGCGTGGCGGACAAATCCCGTCATAGTTGTGGGAGGTGGTGATCGGCACACCGCCGAATCGGTTTTGAACGTACCAGCGATTCCAGGCCCGTTTCGTCCTCTCACTGTCGTGGTCGCGGATGTGACCGGACACGTCCACGCGACGACGCGCGAAGTCTGGTTTGCTGACGATATTCAGGTCAGACACAGTGATGGTGTCCAACCGTGGGATATGTTCACCAACGGGGCTTGGGTTGTAGAAACGACAGCCAAGTTTTTCCAACAGGGCGAACACGGCGAATCGCGTTCCGTTCCCCTCGTGTTCCTCGCGATATTTGTGGTTCTTGTCGATCCCTGCCAGGACCAGGCAGTCGGCACGTGTCCTGATTACGAATCCATCGAAACCCAGATGCTGCTCATCCAGAACGTCGGACACCAACTGGCGGGCGCGCTGTCCGTGGCCGATCAACACGGCTGGCTGGCCGGCGGGCGGCGTCCCCTTACGGATGGACAATTCCGCGCCCGACATCCGACTGAGATATTCCTGCAAGTCTTGAGCGGCAGCGCGTTCAATTGAATTTGCTGCCGTGCTAAGCCAGATCGCCGCACGCGGTTGACCGTCACGGACCAGGGTAATGGCATCGGTTCCTCGGCCCACCGCTGGGCTGAAAACGAGTCCGCACACCAACAACACCGGCATGACAATTCGATTACGGTCCACAATCCATCTCCTGTGTCACCTTAGCCCGTTATGAGACAACATCGATTCTCGCTACGCGCAGAATGTCATGGAAGGCTGCTACAACCGAAGTTAATATTACTCTTCGCGTAGTCAAGCGAAAAGAGGACACCCACTGTTGTTGATCGCGGGGCAGCGAATCGTTAGTGGTAGTGGAAATCACAGTGTTCGTGACAACAGCGTGAAGATCTGGGATGCCAACAGTGGCCAAGAACTACAGAAGCTCACGGGACATACCGATCGTGTTTTCGATCCAGCGGCCAGAACCGCAAAGGCCAACGAGTGGGACGCCTATATTTCACTGAAGCTGCAGGCCTATGTCAAAGGATCGAAAGACACCAACGGAGCATGGATGGATCGCGTCCTGTTGGTAAGACGAAAGTAACCAGAATCTATGAGAACTGAAGTGACAAAAAGAATGTTGACCGGAAGTTCGCAGTCGTCACAGGCTTGGACGCAATCGTAAGACCGGCCATTTCGCCGGGAGTGAATTCGATCTACAATTGAATTGCAATGCAGTTAGACCTCGGCTGCACATACGGTCCGAGACTAATCGCCGGATCCGTTTCCAACTCACATGCGTTTACCTGGCGAGTCGCAACACGAAGTTCATGAAAAGTTACTTTGATTCTGAGTACCCGTCCGTCGAACATCTTCGAGCAAAAGCCAAGTCGCGGATGCCGGGTTTCGCGTACGACTATCTCTCCGCCGGCTGCTTTACAGAAGTCAACCTGGCGCGGAACAACAGCGACATTCGCAAAGTCCAACTAAAACCTTGGTATCTGAGGGATTTCGACGGAGCAGCCCAAACCACGGAGCTTTTCGGCGAAACGTATGATGCACCATTTGGTATCGCGCCCGTTGGTTTGCAGGGTTTGATGTGGCCGAAGGCATGCGAGTTCCTGGCACAGGCTGCGGTTGATCACAACATCCCATTTACGTTGTCCACAGTGAGCACGGCCAGCATTGAAGACATTGGCGAGATCACCGGCGGCAAATTCTGGTTTCAGCTCTATCATCCAGCCGAAGTCGATCTGCGCGACAAATTGCTGGAGAGAGCGTGGGACGCGGGTTGCCGCACGCTGGTCATTTTGGCGGACACGCCGACGTTCGCCTATCGTCCAAAGGAAATCCGAAACGGATTATCGATCCCACCCAGAATGACACCGCGCAACATCGTGCAGATGCTACTGCGCCCAACGTGGGCGATGGGGCAACTCCTCGCTGGCAAGCCAGAGTTCAAGACAATGAAGCCCTATATTCCTCCGGGCTTGAATATGAAGCATCTGGGCCTTTTCATGAATAAGACTTTCTCTGGGCGATTGACCGAAGCAAAGATCGCCCCGATTCGCGAGAAGTGGCAAGGAAACCTCGTTGTTAAAGGAATCGTCAATCCTGAAGATGCAGAGATTGCAGTCAAGCATGGTCTTGATGGATTGATCGTTTCTAATCATGGTGGTCGCCAACTTGATCGAGGACAATCGACGATCGTTCCGATGTACAAGCTCGTACCAGAGTTCGCTAGCAAGTTAAAAGTGATGATCGATGGCGGAATGTATTCGGGAGCAGACATCGCAGCTTGCCTGGCCTGCGGGGCCCACTTTGCATTGATGGGACGTGCTCCGATGTTTGGCGTCTGCGCACTTGGGAAGTACGGCGGACATCACACCCTTGAGATGCTGAAGAAACAATTGCAACAGGTAATGGAGCAGGTCGGTTGTCGCAAAGTAATTGACTTTCCCGCCCATCTGATTCCAGAGAGCGTTCCTACCTAGAGACAGGCGGTGCTCGTCAACTAGTACCGGAGTCGATTGCAGCAAGGACGACCAGGAGTAACGATTCGGCGGCGTGGCCGATTCAAGCCCTTGCCAGGATTCGAACTGATCAGACGGACGGGAAAACATGACACCCCGCGCCCTCTGGGCTGAGTTCGATGCGTGAATCTCACTTCGTATTCTGCAGCGCATGCGTCGGTAGTGGCAGAAAATCGTGCTCGCGAATCATCCAGCTTTCAAGCTCTTCTCGCAGAGTTTGTTCCATGTCGGCGACTGACTTCTTTCCCGCCAGGTTGTTGAGTTCCAGCGGATCGTTGCGCAGGTCGTATAATTCGACGATTGGCCGTGGATTTTGAAAGTAGAGTCGGTCATGTAAAGGCGACAGCGTACTGGCTGCATGTGCTGACTGAATCGCCTTCCAGGCATCCATCCCGGGCATGTCGACCGGTGTGTAGGTACGGTTCGGAAGTGCGTTGTAGATGTAACGGTAATGCGTCGAAGTGATTGAACGTGAAAGGTCCAGGCCATCGGTTCGCGTGATCGGTCCCCAGTGCCAGCCACGTTCGGCGAATACGTATCGTCGGTCTTCAGCCTTCTCGCCGAGAAGTTGCCGAAAAAAACTGATACCCGTCATTTCCTTCAGCGGTTTCATTTCACATGCGGAGAGAATCGTCGGGCCAAGGTCTGTGCCGCAGACAAGCGCAGAAGAATTCGACCCCGGCTTGACTCGGCCCGGCCAGCGGATCATCAGGGGAACATGAGTGCCACGGTCGAACAGAGTTCCTTTGCCTCGTAGCAGCGCTTCGCCGTTGTCGCCCATAAAGATAACGAGCGTGTTGTCTTCGATGCCGCGGGTCTTCAGGAGATGCATGATCAGTCCGAATCCATGGTCCATTTCGCGGACAGACGCGAGATACCTGGCGTAGTCGACGCGAACTTCAGGGAGATCGGGCCAGTCAGCCGGAAGTTTCAATTTGCTCGGATCGATGCCATCGTACTTCAACGCGAACTTTCGATGCGGCTGACTAAAACCAAAGTAAAGGAAGAACGGTTTTTCGTCGGGCACTTTGTCCAGGGCAGCGGCAACGCGATCGGCGACACCCGACAAATTATCACCCTTGGTTCCGGCAGATCGCACGAAGTGATCAAACCGGTTGTTGAGACGCTGCATGCCGGCTTCCCGCAGCGCCCTGTCAATGTGCGCGGCTTCGCGGACACGGCCGTCGAGATGCTGATGGCGTCCGTCCAGTCCCACCCAGTAACCGTTTGCGCGAAGTACGTCTGTAAAAAAGCGAACATCACCGCGTGGTGGCTGCGCGAATCGAGTGACGCCCAGGCCGACGGGAGATCGACACGCAAAAATTGAAATCCGTGACGGAGCACACTGCGGGGCGGACGTATATGCCCGATCAAACCGCATTCCCTGCTCGGCGAACTTACGCAGGTTTGGTGTAATCTTGAACCGCTTTGTGTTTTCGTCGTCGTAACAGCTGACATGCGGGACACTGTGATCATCGGAGAGAATCAGCAGCACGTTTGGGCGAGACTGTTCGGCCAACAGTGACGAACAAAAACCGGCCACGAAAAACGCGGCCAGAAACCAGCGCAGTATTGATTGGGAGATTATGTACATATG
>CAZXJC010000388.1:0-7327 GCA_964640885.1 uncultured Pirellulaceae bacterium
AAGGGCCCTCTATCATTTAGCCGACCGGGGTGCACGCTACGTTGGCATGATCGGCAGTAGTCGCAAGATCAAGATGATTTACCAGGACTTGCTGGAAGAAGGACTGGCAGCGGAAACCCTGGAACGAGTCTATGCACCGCTGGGGATCGAGATTGGTTCTCAAACGGTTGCAGAAATTGCTGTCAGTATCTGTGCTGAATTGGTCGCCCACCGAAACCTTGGTGGACGGGTTCCCGGACGCCCCAAACAGATTTCTCTGAATGTCACAGAAAGTCGGTAAATGGTAGAGAGTTACGCCATTGTCCCGGCAGCGGGCGCGAGCCGACGCATGGGGCGTCCCAAGCTGCTGATGCCCTGGGGTGATGGTTGTGTGATCGATCGCGTTTTGCAGGCCTGGTGTGGCAGCCAAGTTTCGAAAGTCATCATGACGGTGCGTGCCGATGATGCGCCATTGCGGCAGCAGGCTGCCCGACACGATGTCGAGGTTGTCGCCGTTGATCCTCCACCAGCAGATATGAAAGCCTCGGTTCAACGGGCTCTTGAACATCTCCAAGGGTGTTACCAGCCGCAGTCTACCGCCGTCTGGTTATTGGCCCCGGCCGATATGCCAGGTTTGACCAGCGAACTGATTGATCATGTACTTAATTCCCATCAGACAGACCAGCCGGCGATCATTGCTCCCCAGGTAGACGAGCGCAAGGGACATCCTGTCTTGTTTCCCTGGGGCCTGGCTGCCGCAATCGACCAACTGGGGCCAGACGAAGGGATTCGTGAACTCTGGAAGATTCACGACGGTCGCACTATCTGCTGGCAGGATGATCGTCCCCTGGAAGACATGGATACGTTGGACGATTATCAACGATTACAGTCGCAACAGGACGAATTAGATTCCTGACTATTTCGCAATCAGGTGAACAGGATTCCGGATGCTCCGTCCGCCTTCCCGGTCGTTTGTTTCCACTGTTGGCGAATTGTTTTCAGCCCCAGTGCACACATTTCGAACTGATCTGCTAATCGTTTCAGCACGGCACCAGGAGCGTTTTGTGTGTCGCTGCTCTGCAGCCTACTGGCAATCAAGTAGGCTCGTTTTCCTTGCCAACAATAATCGCTAAATTGATTCGACTCAGGTTGCTGCCCGGTGTTTGCCTCGAGGGATTCTGGAAAGATTCCGGTCCGAAACAAAGCCATGTCCCCAATCTGCCGATGGACTTCACGGCGATCCTGGTGCTGACGCTGCTCGGCTTCCGAGATCATGCGAGCGATGTCATTTAATTCGCAGCCGCGACGACGTAGGATCCGATGGAGATCATCGGAACGCATGAAGCGGAGTAGCATGTCGGTGATGTAGTCGGTTAATTGTGGATCCACGACCCCCAGGCGTGATTGAAACACATGCTCGGAGAGGCCGGCAAAAAAATGCCGTAAGCGGTTCTTCGGTGAGCGAGATTTCATGAGGAATGACCCTCCCTGCACAGCCCTGTTTGTCATCAAAGCAAGTCAACTCGCCAGTAACTGTACCGGTACTGTTTTGAAAGGGTCAAGGTGAACTGCTGGTGCTCTCCGTTGTCGAGAAGCTCTAACGTATTGAAGAACAACAAGTTGACGAGATATGGGCCCTGCTTGGCTGATTTGGTTGCCTGCCGGACCACTAGCGGGGCCAGGCGACTCAGGGGCGTTTTAAATTACTGCGGGGCGGGGTTCAGAGCGGCCAGCAGCGAGTCGACGTATTGCCCGATCGAATCGACAACGTCTGCTCGTGGACGATCAGCCAAGTCAGCAAACTGACGAACAATTGCCGAACCGACGATAATGCCATCGGCGACCGAACCGAGTAATTTTACATGCTCCGGCTGACTGATACCAAAACCGATACAAATCGGCAGATCGGTTTGTTCTTTAAGCCAAGCAACATCCTCGGTCAGTTCTGCAGGGAGTTCCTGCCGTTCTCCGGTGATTCCGGTGACCGAGACGTAATAGAGGAAGCCCGTAGATGACTGGGCGATTTGTACAGCCCGTTCTCGCGGTGTCGTTGGAGTGACCAGTTGGATCAGGCTGAAGTCTTCACGGCGACAGATTTCGGCGAGCGCGTCTGCCTCGTCTACCAGCAGGTCGGGAACGATGGCTCCGGCAATACCGGCTTGCTTAGCCTGTTGGACATAGTTTTCCAGCCCTTGTCGGTAAATAATCGCGTAGCTGACCATTGTGATCAGTGGCATTGTCAGTTCGCTTGTCAAGGACTGGGCCTGATCGAGGATTTGAGAAACTCGCAGTTGCTGGCCGAGGGCCCTTGTGTATGAAGCCTGGATAACAGGTCCATCGGCAATGGGGTCACTGTAAGGAATCCCCAGTTCGCAAAGATTGCAACCTCGCTTTGCCAATTCACGGACGACGTCGGCCGTGAAGTCGAGGTCCGGATCTCCGGCGGTGATAAATGGAATGAAAGCCTTGCGCTGTTGGCTTTTCAAATCGGCGAAGGTTTGGTCAATAGCGGACATCGGACTGGTCGGTTAACTAGGGAATAGGACAGGCAAAGGGAGTTAGTGGTTGATCAGGTCTCTCGCAGGCGAGCGATTTCAGCAGCGTCTTTGTCACCGCGGCCTGACAGGCAGACCAGCACCCGCTGATCTGCGGGCAGTTCTGCAGCCAGTTCCATCGCCTTGGCCACGGCATGCGAACTTTCCAGGGCTGGCAGAATTCCTTCACGGGCAGCCATCGTATCGAACGCTTGCAGTGCCTGGTTGTCCTGGCAAGTGGTGTATTGAACCCGGTCCGTATCTTTCCAGTGACTGTGTTCCGGGCCGACGCCTGGATAATCCAGGCCAGCAGATACGGAGTGGACGTCGCAGGTTTGGCCATCGTCGTCTTGCATTACGTAACTGTAACTGCCGTGCAGGACACCTGGCTGGCCAAAAGTCAAAGGCGAGGCATGTTCCCCAGGCTGGTCGCCGCGTCCACCCGCTTCTACACCGACCAGTCGTACATCGGTATCGTCAATGAAGGGGTAGAACATGCCAGCAGCGTTACTGCCACCACCGACACAGGCAACGATCAGTTCTGGCAGCTGGTCGAATCGTTCGAGACACTGCTGGCGAGCTTCCTGGCCGATGACCGATTGAAAGTCCCGCACGATTCGCGGGAAGGGGTGCGGTCCCACGACGGAACCAAGGATGTAGTGCGTTGTGTCAACACTTGACATCCAATCTCGCATAGCTTCGTTGATTGCATCCCGCAAGGTACGGGAGCCACTTGCAACGGGCCGCACTTCGGCCCCCAGCAATTTCATACTGTAAACGTTGGGAGCCTGTCGCCGAACGTCTTCTTCTCCCATGTAAACGATGCAAGGTAATCCAAAACGCGCACAGGCGGTGGCCGTGGCAACACCGTGTTGTCCTGCTCCGGTCTCGGCGATGACTCGGTCTTTACCCATCCGTAGCGTCAACAGGGCCTGCCCCAGCGTGTTGTTGATCTTGTGGGCTCCGGTGTGATTGAGGTCTTCACGCTTCAACCAGATTTGGGCACCACCGCAGATTTCACTGAGACGCTCAGCGTGATAGAGGGCTGAAGGGCGACCGACGTAATCATGCAGCAGGTTATCCAGTTCCGGCAGGAAGGTCGGATCCTCGATAGCCTGCTGGTATTGCTCGGCCAGTTGATCGAGTGCCTTCGTTAATGTTTCTGGTACGAAACGACCGCCAAAGTTACCGAAACGTCCACGTTCGTCAGGTACCGGGACGCTGGAGTTGTTGAATGAGGAGTACATGGGAGTCGTCAATCGCCGCCAACACAGGCAGTCAGCTTTCAAGTCGGTCTACGCAGGTGAAACTTCGATTCTCGGTCTGATCGTTCCAGGGGTCAAGGTGAGAGGCCTGATCGAGGAGTTCCAATCCTGTACGCGGCAGCAGAACTCTTCTAGAATGGAGGCCACCCTGGCTGGAAGATTGATCAAGGTTCGAGGGAGGACTGATGCCCGAACTACCTGAAGTGGAGACAATGCGACGTGGAATTTTGCAGGTCCAGGGGGCCCGTATTACCGACGTGCAACGGTTGACTGGGACCCACAAACCGATCGTGGTAGAGCCGAAACCGGCTGTTTTTCGTCGGCGTGCAAAGGGCCAAACGATTGTTGAAGTGGGCCGAGTGGGTAAACGCGTTGTCCTGTTATTGAGTAGTGGTGACCAGATCGTACTGGAACCGCGGATGACGGGACTGGTCTTGCTGGCTGATCCACCGAATGTCGAGCATCTGAGGCTGCGGATCGACCTGGAACAGTGCCCGGTAGAGCATCTTTGGTTTTGGGATCGACGAGGACTCGGTTGCGTCTATCTGTTGACCCCCGACGAATTCGGAGAGCGACTGGGCCCCGATCGGCTGGGCCCCGATGCGTTGCAACTGGATCCAGAACGATTGCGTGAGCGTTTGGGTGCCAGTCGTCGCGAGATTAAAGTTGCCCTGCTCGACCAGCGAGCGTTGGCCGGGGTGGGTAATTTATACGCATCCGAGATTTTACATGTTGCCGGCGTGCATCCTCAAAAGCGGTGTGACCGGGTAAGTCGACTGCAGTGGGCACGAATTCACCAGGCGATGGAAGATGTTTTGCTCGATGCAATCGAACATGAAGGTTCAACACTTTCTGATGGAACGTATCGCAATGCCTTGAACCAGTCGGGCGGATACCAGAATTTGCATCGCGTGTATGACCGGGCTGGCGAACTTTGTCCGAGTTGTGAAGCGGGCCTTGTGCAACGGATTGTCCAATGCCAGCGATCGACTTTCTTTTGTCCGCAGTGCCAGACGAAAGGGGTCCGACGCAAGGCGGTTGGTAAGCCGCGTTAGGTTACCAGCCGTTGCGAGAAGAGGGTTTTCCTCCGCCTGGTTGCCGGGAGACAGATTTGCACCCGGCTTTGTTTTTCGGTTTAATGTCAGTGGTTATTTGTGACTGCCAGGACGGTTTCTTGTTGTCGTGTTTTTTATGGAAGGTTCCTCGATGGTCTGGCATTTCCGTGGGGAGCTCCATGTTCACACCTCGGTCCACATCTGCTAGCCGGCTTAATCCACAGGCGAAATTTTTCTTAGTCTTACAACGTCAATAAAGGTGTTCCAGCATGAAGGTTTGCAAGTACCGTGGCTCTCATCAATTTTGGTTGACGATAGTTGTTCTGGGTGTGGTATCGCTGGGACCAGCGACGAGCCAGGCAGATCCCGGTAAGGGAACTCGTGGAATGGTTGCCTCGGTCCATCCGCTGGCGACCGATGCCGGGCTGAATGTTTTGAAAGCGGGTGGCAATGCGGGCGATGCGGCCGTTGCCACTGCACTCACGCTGGGTGTTGTCGACGGATTTAACTCTGGAATTGGCGGTGGGTGTTTTATTCTTATCCGTCGCCAGGATGGAACTTTGCTGGCAATCGACGGACGGGAGATGGCTCCGGCCAAAGCGCACCGGGATATGTATTTGCGCGATGGTGAGCCTCAGTCGGAATTGAGTAAAGTGGGCCCACTGGCATCGGGCGTACCCGGTGCCCTGGCCGCCTACGAATTGGCAATCAAATCTGCTGGCAAGACTCCCTGGAAAGGTCTTGTCTTACCCGCCTCGCAACTGGCGAGGAAAGGGTTTGTAGTCAACGAAGGCTATGCTCGTAAAGTGAGATCAGTGGCTCGCTACCTGGCCCGCTACGAGGGATCACGGGGTATCCTGCTGCATGCGGACGGCAGTCCTCTAAAGGCGGGTGAGACATTGCAGCAACCAGACCTGGCAGCGGTCTATCAAGAGGTTGCAGAGCAGGGGGCAAAGGCTATTTACCGTGGCAGGTTTGCTCGGATGGCAGCCGACTGGATGAAGGAAAACGGTGGTCTGCTCACGATCGAGGACTTTGCCAATTACCAGCCAAAGCAACGTGCACCAATTGTCACGACCTATCGCGGTCACAAGGTGGTCGGCTTTCCACCGCCAAGTTCCGGTGGTATCCACGTGGCGCAGATTTTAAATATCCTGGAACATTTCGACTTGAAACAGTTGTACCAGGATGATCGTGCCAAGTTCGTCAACGTGATTGCTGAGTCGATGAAGGTCGCTTTTGCCGATCGCGCTCACTGGCTGGGAGACGCGGACTTTGTTCGCGTCCCCAAAGGACTGATCGAAAAGTCGTATGCTCGGCAGTTGGCCGGGCGAATCGACCCGGGAAAACTGACGCCAGTGAAAGGCCATGGTTCTCCGCCGGACTGGGAAAACCATGTCTTTGGTAAACACACGACACATATCACAGCGGCTGATGCGGCAGGCAACTGGGTGGCGATCACCGCCACGGTTAATACGTCATTTGGATCGAAGGTTATTATCCCTGGCACCGGCGTGGTAATGAACAACGAGATGGATGATTTTTCGATTGCCCCGGGTGTTCCCAACGCGTTTGGCTTGCTGGGAGCCGAGGCCAATGCAGTAGCTGCCGGTAAACGCCCTCTCTCGAGTATGAGTCCCACCATCGTGTTACGTGACGGTCAGCCAGTACTGACCATTGGTGCAGCCGGTGGTCCGCGGATTATCACCCAGGTCTTACTGGGCATCGTGCACCATTTGGATGTCGGGATGCCAGTTGAGAAAGCTTTGGCGATTTCACGTTTTCATCACCAGTGGGCTCCCGATCGCCTCTACGTGGAACGCACGATGGGCCGCGACCTGGTCGCAGAATTAAAGGCCCTGGGCCACCGGGTCGAGACTCGTACGAGCGTGGGTATTTCCCAGGCCATTTCCTATGATGCGGCGCAAAAGCAGTTCACTGGTGTCCATGACCCGCGGATTCGAGGTAAAGCAGCCGGTTTCTAACGGGTCTGCCGGACCAGGATGCCCAGTTATTTCTGGAGCGGAACGATGGTTGCTTTCTTGATGAAGTCCATATCGGGGAAGTTCTTTTTTAAATAGGCGTTTCCTGCTGCCTGGATTTGACCTTGTTGAGGCATTTCCCCGTACTTGCTGGTCAACTTGTCGACCACATCCATCCCCTTAATGATTTTTCCGAAGGGAGCAAATCCCATCGAGTCGAGTCGTGAATTGTCGGCCAGGTTGATGAACAGCAGCGTGGTTCGTGTGCCAGGACCGGCGGTGGCGAAGGTGAGTGTGCCGCGGGTGTTAGTCGCCTTGACCGGATCATCTTTGATACGGGATTCCCGCCACTTGGTCTGGATCTTGGGGTCACCGTTAATACCGAATTGAACCACGAAGTTCGGTACCACGCGGAAAAAACGACACTCGTCGTAAAATCCCTGTTTTACCGCGCTGTGAAATCGATCGGCTCCCAGGGGAGCGGACTTGCGATTGACGACGATGATCACGTC
>CAZXJC010000389.1:0-11657 GCA_964640885.1 uncultured Pirellulaceae bacterium
AAGCATATTCCGCCCGCTGTCGGTCATTAAGCTGAGCATTATTACTCACGATACGCCTGGCAAACGCTTGCGCCATTTCGACATAAGCTGGATCGTTTAACAAGGTCAAGGCCTGTAAGGGAGTATTGGTCCGAGACCGACTAACGACACAAATCGCCCGATCCGGAGCATCAAAGTTCGTGAAACTCGGGTACGGCGCACTCCGTCTCCAAACCACGTAAATTCCACGGCGAAAACGGTCTGGCCCCACCGACGTGACAAACTTAGGAGCATTGCGACCCACGTGCCGCCAAATCCCTGCCGGTTGCGGTGGGTAAACAGGCGGACCACCCAGCTTATGAGTCATCAAGCCACTCACCACCAGCGCATTGTCACGGATCGTCTCGGCACTCAACCGGAAGCGTGGACCACGAGCCAGCAATTCATTAGCCGGATCCTGTTCCCAAGCCTTTTGGTCAACTCGCGTAGACTGGCAATACGTCGCTGACATCACAATCAGCTTATGCATGTACTTCCTGGACCAGCCATGGCTGATCAATTCACGAGCCAAATAGTCTAGCAAGAGCGGATGGGAAGGCCGTTCTCCCTGCGTCCCAAAATCTTCCATCGTGGTTACGATCCCACGACCGAAAAACTCGGCCCACCAGCGGTTCACGGTAACACGGGCAGTTAACGGGTTTTCGGAGGATGTCAGCCAGCGGGCCAGGCCCAGGCGATTGGCCGGCAGCCCGGCAGAGAACTCATGGAGGATCTTGGGAGTTTGTGCCACCACCTTCTCCGTCGGATCTTTAAAATTACCTCGATTAAAGATCCGGTTCATACGTGGCTTTTCCTGCTCCACCATCACCAGTGTTGTTAGCTGCGGCTGGTTCTTAATTTGAGTGAGAAGTTCTTGTTGCCGCTTCTTCAACTGATTTAACTTCGGGTCCAGGCTGGCAAAATGTGCTGCTAACGCCTGTCCCTGTTTCGCGGTCCGTTTTGACGCTGGCTGTTTGAGAATCCTGACAATTGCGTCAGGTAACACAGCTGCCGACGGTTTGCCCGTCATCGCCGAAATTCTCAATCGTCCAATCGTACGACAGCCGCCATAATGTTGATCTAAGGTAATCGTTAACTCGGTTTCACCCTCTTTACCAATCGCAGTTTCTGTCAGGAATGTCGCTTCGTGCGGCTTGTGAAACTGCGAGGCAATCGCCCAACCAGTCTCCGGCTTGCCATCGATCGCCCCCGCAACCGGATAATTTCTTTGTGAATAGTCCGCTTTCGCTCCATGCAGTCGAACAGGCCCGGTAGCATCGCCAGTTCCTGCCTGTACCGTAAATTCGTAGAGGACAAAATTTGGCTTTGTCGCCGTAAACCGACCGGGGCCTTTACCTGGTAAAGAAGGATCCGTGAGAGTTTCCAGCTTGAACCCAGTAATCCCTGCCAACTTCGTCCGGTACGTCACACGATAGACATCCTTATCTGGCCGTTTACCGGAAACCAGGATTGACTGGTCCGGCAAAACCTTGTGGGAAGCACCTCCTTGCGAGTGAAAAGCAGCCGGTACCAGGACGTGCCACTGGGGAGCGTGTTTTAAGGCCACGCGTTGTTCCACTTCCCACTGTTTCAGTTTGTCGGCCTGGGCTACCTGTAACCGCTTAATCTCATTCCCCAACTGGCTCACTTCAGCTTCCCATTTTTGACGCTGCTGCTGTTGCTCTTCCGTCAACGGTAACTTCATCTTAGGACCTACAAAATTGTAGGAAACACCGATCCCCGATACTACCAGCGGCGTGTTATTAAAGAAAGCAAACAACTGGAAAAAATCACGCTGGCTAAAAGGATCATACTTGAGATTGTGACACTGGGTACATTCAACGGTTGTCCCTAGCCAAACCGTACCCATCGTGTTCACGCGATCGATAATCTGGTTAACACGGTTCTCTTCCGGATCAACGCCTGCTTCCACGTTACAAGTCGTTAACCTTTGAAATCCGGTAGCAATCTTCTGATCGATGGTCGCCCCTGGAAGCAGGTCACCCGCCAGTTGCTCAATCGTGAACTGATCAAATGGCATATCAGCGTTGATGGCACGGATCACCCAGTCACGGTAAGGCCAGACGTTACGGTACTGGTCCGCCTGGTATCCATTGCTGTCCGCGTAACGGGCCAAGTCGCGCCAGGAACGAGCCCACTTTTCTCCGTAACGAGGAGACTCGAGCAACCGGTCGCAAACAATTTCATATGCCAGGGGATCTGGATCAGCGGCAAATCGTTCCACCTCTTCCACGGCTGGCGGCAAGCCAGTGAGGTCAAGGTAAACACGTCGTATTAAACGTCGACGTTCCGCTGCTGGCGACGGTGTGAGTTGCTCTTTCTCCAGTCGCGACAACACGAATCGATCGACCGGATTACGGACCCAGTCCTTGGTCTCGACCGCGGGCAATCTTGGAATTCCCGGTGCCTGGTAGGCCCAGTGTTTTGTCAGTGCATCAACTTGCACTCCAACGTCAGCCGGCCAGTTGGCTCCCTCCGCGATCCAACGTCGCAGCAAATCGATTTCTTCGCGGCTCAAGGCGGGCTCTTCCAGGGGCATTCGCTCCGCTTCATCTTGGCTGGTAACCCGCTGGAAAAGCAGGCTCTTGCCCGGTTTACCTGCTTCCAGAGCGCGTCCTGACACTCCTCCCTTCAGGACGATCGAACGGGCATCCAATCGCAGTCGACCTTCCTGCTTGCGAGGCCCATGGCACTTCACGCAACGGGCTTGTAGCAACGGTTGTATCTGCCGCTGAAAATCAATCTTGGCCGATCCCTGGACCTTTACTTCATCAGCCCGACCTTCACATACCAGGCTCAATAGCAGGCAACCCAAGACCAGACTTCGAGCCCGGCGGATCACCCTCAAAGACTGATAAAAAAAGACCTGACCGCTCATTAAATGCTCCGTTGCCCGTGAACTAATCCCACGTTCCTATTAAACCACAAAGAAACTGGCTAAGACACTCGCACTAAACATGCCGCGACAAAAAAGCAGCAAATTCCCAGCTCAGGAGATCAGTCCGTGGACGACTTCTCCGTAAATATCGGTTAAACGGAAATCACGGCCGCCATAACGGTAAGTCAAACGCAAGTGATCGAGCCCCAGCAAGTGTAAGATCGTAGCATGCAAATCGTGCAGATGGACCTTGTCGACCGCTGCATAGTAACCATAATCATCAGTCGCGCCGTAGCGAATCCCGGCTCGAACACCACCGCCAGCCAGCCACATGCTATAGCCCTGTGGATTATGATCGCGGCCATTATCACCCTGGGCGACTGGTGTGCGACCAAACTCTCCGCCCCATAACACCAGCGTATCTTCCAGCATCCCTCGCATCTTCAAGTCTTGCAATAAACCGGCGATCGGTTTGTCAACTTCCTTGGCGTTGCGAGCGTGTCCGTTACGCAGGTCACCATGTTGATCCCACTTGTAACTATGTGTTACCTGGACAAACCGCACCCCTTGTTCAGCAAAACGCCTGGCCATCAGGCATTGCCGCCCAAAATTCTTAGTCTCTGTTTGATCCAGCCCATAAAGCCGCTGGGTGGCTTCCGTTTCATCACTAATATCTTGCAAATGTGGCGCTGCCGTTTGCATTCGATAAGCCAGCTCAAGGGTATTAATCCGTGACTCAAGGATCGCCGCTGATTGTTGCTGCTGGAGTTGCCGCTGGTTTAACTGCTGAACAAAATCTAACTCCAGTCGTTGCAGCTTGGATCCTTGGTTTCCCTGGTTCTTGATATAGGGAATATTAATCTTGTCCGCTGAAATACTCGCATTCCCCAACGGTGTCCCATGGTAGACCGCCGGCAAAAAGGCCGAGCTATAGGCATTCACACCACCGTGGGTCAACGTCGGACACATGGTGACGTAAGCTGGCAAATCCTGGTTCTCGGTCCCCAGCCCGTAGCCAATCCAGGATCCCATGCTCGGTCGCACGAAGGTGTCACTACCTGTATGCAGTTCCAGCAGGGCACCCCCGTGCCTGGAATTGGATCCATGCATTGAATTTATAATGCAGAGGTCATCGGCACACTTGGCAACCTCTGGAAAGAGAGCACTAATCCAAGCCCCGCTCTCCCCATGCTGTTTAAATCGCCACGGTGACTTAAGCAGATTACCTGTTGTTGAAGAAAAGACCCGTGGCTTGGAAAACGGCAGAGGTTTACCGTGATCGCGTTCCAGCAGGGGCTTGTAGTCAAACGTATCGACCTGGCTAGGACCACCATGCATGAACAAGAAGATGACCCGCTTGGCGCGCGCCGGGAAGTGAGGCTGTTTAACCGCCAACGGGCTCTCTGCCCGCGCTTCCTGATCCAGCAGCGAAGCCAGTGCCAGTGAACCAAAACCAGCACTGCTCATGCGCAGCATCTCCCGGCGAGTTAGGACTGGCGTAAACTGGTTACAGTTGGTTTTCACTGATCACTTCCCCATCGGAATCATTCCAGGTAAATAAACTCGCTGGCTACGATCAACGCATGACACAAACTCTGCCAGCTCCGCTGACGTAATTCATCTTTGTCGAGCTGTTGTGATTCCAGGGCTTTCTGGTACCGCCCAAGGTATCCCATCGATTCAGATATTTCCAGCTCGCTTGCTGACCGAGTATAGACCATTTGAAACGCTTGCTCGATTCGTTGCTTGTCGTTTAACTCGCTGTCAGCAAGCAGATTGCGGGCCATCGACTGGCATTCATCAACTACGACCTTACTATTCATCAGAAACAGCGCCTGGGGGGCAATCGTGGTACTTTGACGCTTTCCATTAAGTACACTTGGGTCCGAAAAATCGAAGACCTGGAACATCTCGAACAAGGCACTTCGCACTACTGGCAAGTAAATCGAACGCCGCTTGTTCTGATAAACAACCGGATTCACATTTGCCGTACTCGTTACGTACTTTCGGTTTCCCGTCAACAGTTCACTGCCACCCATGCGACGATCAAGACTGCCGCCGATAACCAGCACAGCATCCCGGATTGCTTCGGCTTCAAGTCGACGACGATTGAAACGCCAGTAAAGTTTGTTGTCTGGATCAGCAAGAGCAGCCTGCTGGTTCTCCAGAGAGCTCATCCGGTAGGTAGACGATAGTACGATCTGACGATGCAGCGCTTTCAGTGACCACTGGTTACGCTTGAACTGCAGAGCCAGGTAGTCCAGCAACAGAGGATGGGTCGGCAATTGTCCCAAGCGACCAAAGTTATCTGGTGACCGGACCAGTCCCGTACCAAAATGACCCTGCCAAACCCGGTTAACAATCACACGGGCGGTCAACGGATGGTCTTCGGAAACCAGCCAGCGCCCTAGCTGAAGCCGACCACTTTGCTTGCCCTCAATAGCCGCCTGATCCCGACCACTAATCACTTGCAGAAAACGTCGCGGTACCTTGCGACCTAAACTAATATGACTGCCCCGCAAGTGAATTTGAAGGTCTTCCGGTTCCGCATCCGAAACAGCCATCGCCATAGGTGCCTTGGTTGCTTCTTTTTTCAACTCGTCAATGTTGTTACGCAATTGGACCAGTCGCTGCTGACTCTCAACTGGCAGACCGTAGTCAACCTTCGGTTGAATCATCAGGGGACCTTGGGGGTCGTATAAAACCTGCCGACAGGCCTCCAAGACCACGTCTTCCAACCGTGGAACCTGCTGCTTGGAACGGCTGGCTTGCTGCCAATCAGTTTCAGCGCGGGCAAACAACTGCTGATATCGAACTGCCCACTGCAGCAACGATTCGGGAGCCTTCTTACCTACTAAACGCTCATGGATTTCGATTGCCAGGGGACTGGCTGGCTGGTAGTCACGACCATCCAGGGCTGCGAACCACGGACCAAAAATCACATCCTGCGCAGCACGTTGTTTCTCAAGATAAGCTTGCCACTGGTCAACGAATCCTGCCGCAAGCTGCTGACCTGCTGATTTCAGTGAATCAACCGGGATCAAGCAGAACCGGTCAATATGTGGGATCGGACCTTCCCGATCCAAACGCAACGTCACTTTACCCTTGGTCAGCTGATAACTTCCTTCCCAAACCCACTTCTGGGTATCTGGATACCAACTACCGGTTACCTCGTCAGTCAGGGAACCGTTAACTAAATGCCCATTGATCTTCAACTGGGTTGGTCGCGCCTCGGCGGCTGCATAGCGCACCGCCAGGTAGTAGGTTCCATCTTGTGGTACTTGGAAATCCATTTCCGCCCAGTTTGCACCACCAGGACCGGCGATCACTCCGATGCCGACGCCATAACCATCGAGCAGTCGAACCACATTACCACGATGAAACGTCTCTGCCTCCAGAGAGATCATGTTGGAAAAATTAAGCAGGCTTGTTGAATCAGGACTGGTTCCAGCCATCTGCTTGGGAGACAGTCGGACCAGCAGCAACTTATCGATATGAGGGAAGAATTTCGGTTGTTCCAGCCGCATCACGTGCTTCCCAGCCGCCAACTGCATGACAGCTGCCACGGACCACGTTTGCGTATCGGGCTGCCAACTGCCGGTGATACCGCCGGCCAGGTCTGTCCGTATCAACTGGCCGTCCATGAACAATTTCGTGGGCCGCGTGGTCTCTGCCGCATAGCGAACTTCCAGTTGATACCAGCCCTTCTCGGGAAGATCGATGTCATACTCGACAAAGTTTGGCAATTCCCCGCGGTTAACGAGGACACCAATGGACTTACCGTAGGTTGTTTTATCTTTAAGGACATTGCCGCGCTGGTATTCTTCAGCTTCCAGCATCAGGGCCGGTTGCTGTGCGAGCAGTTTAGGGTTGTTTCCATACGTTGTGTGCTTCGGCAACCATTTGATAAATTGCTTTATTTGATGAGTCGCCAGCAAGTAATCTCCGACTCGTTGCCGCGATTGTCGTTGTTGGATTAGCGCTGCCTCGCTGCGCAGACGGGCAATCTCCGTTTCTGCTTTCGAGACCTGTTGCTCTCGGTGCTGGCGATCCTGGCTCGACCGCGTCGATTCTACTGGTCGCTCCTGCCAGCGGGCCACGACTTTGAAATTCTCCATGGTTCGCGTACTTTTAAAGATTCCCGCCAGCCCGTAATAATCAGCCATCGAAATCGGATCAAATTTGTGATTGTGGCAACGCGCACATCCAATAGAAAGCCCCATGAATGCCTTGCCGATGGTATCAACCTGTTCATCGATAATATCCATTTGCATCTTAACGGGATCATCCTCAGCAAGCATTTTGGCGCCCAACGACAAGAAACCCGTAGCGGTTATTCGTTCGCCTGCTGACGAGAGCGAATCCTCGTCCGTCATCAAATCTCCAGCCAACTGTTCCAGCACGAAGTGGTTATAGGGTTTGTCTTCGTTAAACGAATGCACCACGTAATCTCGATAATGAAACGCATTCGCATAGGCCAAATTCTCATCCAACCCATTGGAATCTGCATAGCGGGCAACGTCCAACCAGCGTCGGCCCCAACGTTCTCCGTAAGCTGGCGAAGCGAGCAGAGCATCAACCACCCGTTCGAAAGCCGCCGGACTCGTGTCCTGTAAAAACCGGTTCATCTCGTCAACCGTCGGTGGCAAACCGGTCAGGTCATAGGTCACCCGGCGCAGCCAAACGACACGGCTGGTCTCAGCTGCTGGCTGCAAACCAGCCTCTTCGAGCCTTGCCAAAACAAAGTGATCAATTGCATTACGGGGCCATTGCTGACGGCGAACGGACGGCAATTCCGTTATTTTGGGAGGATGGAAGGACCAGAATTCCAAGTCCTTTGCAGTAATCTCTATTTCGTCAGCCTCAACCGGTGCAGTCGAGGCGGTCAGCGGTTTCGCGTTTGGCCAGGGGGCTCCCATTTTTACCCAACGAGTCAACGCTGCAATTTCAGCAACTGGCAGTTTTGTCTTCGGCGGCATATCCAGCTGGGTGGCATGATTGATGGCAAAGATCATCAAGCTCTTTTCCGGTTTTCCCGGAACGATGGCAGCTCCCCGCTTGCCCCCACGCAACAAACCAGCCAGTGAATCAACCCGTAAGTTGCTTTCAACCGATTCCTCGCTGTGGCAGTCATAGCAGCGCGAAACCAGAATCGGTCGGACCTGTTTCTCAAAGTGCTCAATTTCAGCTGCCGTTGGCTCAGCTGCCGAAATCCGCACCTCCGCCATTACGAGGAGAGCCAATAACAGGGCAAAGATCATTCGACCAAACATCACAGAATACCCGCTCACGGAACTACGACTTTTCCAGGGTTCTATTATCATCGATCAGCCCAATTGCGCACAACATTCCTTGGCAATAAAAACTTCCCTTCCTCAGGAGAGAATCTCCTTGACCACGTTTCCGTGGACATCTGTCAAGCGATGATCACGTCCTTGAAAGCGAAATGTCAGGCGCTGGTGATCAATTCCGAGGCAATGCATGATGGTTGCCTGGAGATCGTGCACGTGGACCGGTGACTTAACGATGTTGTACGAATACTCATCTGTTTTTCCGTGTACCAGTCCGGCCCGCACCCCACCACCAGCCATCCAGATACTGAAACAACGTGGATGGTGATCGCGACCGTAATTATCCTTGGTCAGTTTCCCCTGGCAATAAACCGTCCGGCCAAATTCACCTGCCCAGACGACCAGTGTGTCTTTTAGCAGTCCACGCTGTTTGAGATCCTGTACCAGTGCCGCCGACGGCTGATCGGTTTGACGACACTTGTTGCGAATACTTGATGGCAAATCTTCATGATGATCCCAGCCACGGTGATAAAGTTGAACAAAGCGTACTCCGCGTTCAACCAATCTGCGGGCCATCAGGCAGTTGGCCGCATAACTTCCTGGCTGTTGAGCCTCTGGCCCATAGAGATCCAAGACATGTTTCGGCTCACTGGAAATGTCAGCGACTTCTGGAATCGACCGCTGCATACGAAATGCCTGCTCAAACTGGGCTACGCGTGTCTGAATCTCTGGATCCCCAATCAAGTCAGCTTGCAAGGAATTTAACTGTCTCGTCGCATCAAGCATGGACCGTCGCCGCGCTTGATCAATTCCAGGAGGATTCGAAAGGTACAGGACTGGATCTCGGCCGGCACGAAATTTTACACCCTGGTGGCGTGACGGAAGGAACCCGCTACCCCATAATCGCCCCATCAAGGGTTGATCGCCCGGGCTCCCGCCAGAGATAAAGACCACGAAGGTTGGCAAATTCTCGCTCTCGCTCCCCAAACCGTAACTCATCCAGGAACCCATACTGGGATGACCAGCCTGCTGGCTGCCAGTCTGTAAAAGGGTAATCGCAGGATCATGATTAATTGCGTCGGTCTGCATGGAACGGACCAGGCACAGTTCGTCGGCAATCTTCGACGTAAACGGAATCAATTCACTTAACTGCACCCCTGATTTTCCAGCTGGCTTGAATTTAAAGGGGGAAGCCGTAACCGGCTTTATTTTCTGGCTGGCCGTCATACCGGTCAGCCGCTGATTCATGCGAACCGAATCAGGCAGTTCTTCGCCATGCCATTTCTGGAGTCCCGGCTTCGGATCAAACAGGTCGACTTGAGAAGGAGCTCCGGACTGACACAAGAAAATCACGCGCTTGGCACGTGGTTGAAAATGTGGCACGCCGGGCAACCCAGCTTTGGACGGCGACAAATTCGGAGCTGCCAGCGAACCTGACCCCAATAACGAACTTAAGGCAGCCAGCCCCAGGCCGCTTGCACCACGGCCAAACAACTGCCGCCGCGTAAGCAAAGCATG
Organism: uncultured Pirellulaceae bacterium; assembly: GCA_964640885.1. GTDB lineage: Bacteria > Planctomycetota > Planctomycetia > Pirellulales > Pirellulaceae > JAZADA01. Next base: position 9,727 of record CAZXJC010000389.1, read on the forward strand.
CTGCTCTTGAAACAATTCTGATAAATCCCGGTTCATGGTTTCGTGATCGCCTCATCCAAGGAAAGAATGGTATGAGCCACCATGGTCCAGCTGGCTACCGTCACCGTATTCAACTGACTGCCAACATCCTGCATCAACTGTTGTGCCGAATCTTGATCGATTTCGAATCGAGTCTTCTGCTGTCGATAAAATGTTGCCAGGATTTTACGCTCGGGCGCCGTTGGATAACGAGACAGAATGCGACGAAAAAGATGATCAAGACGCTCGTCCAACGACTTCAATTGCTGGCCAGTCACCCAACTTCCCAATGATCGAGCCGCAGCCAGGTAGGTGGGTTCATTCATTAGAACCAGGGCTTGTTGTGGGGTGTTGGTCAAGCGGCGCTGAACTGTACAGCGTTCCCGATTGGGTGTTCCAAAAGCGACCAGGGGCGGATGTGGTACAGCCCGCTTCCAAAAAATGTACAAACTCCGTCGATAAAGATCGCGACCCTCGCTGGGAAAATAAACCTGGGCAGTAAAGCGTCCCGGATCAAACGAAATCTCTTTCCAGAGCCCAGCCGTCTGAGGTGGATAAAAACTGCGCCCCCCCAGTTCTTCTTCCATAAGACCGCTGACCGCCAGCGCGTTGTCCCGAACAGCTTCGGCAGACAATCGTACACGTGGACCTCGTGACCATAGTCGATTTTCCGGGTCCTGCCGGTACCGTTCCCGGCCAACCCGGCTGGACTGCCGGTAGGTTTGCGATAAGACCAGCTTTCTCACAATATGCTTGATATCCCAACCACTGGTCACCAGTTCAACGGCCAGCCAGTCCAGCAATTCCGGATGCGTCGGCGACTGGCCCCGGGTACCAAAATCTTCCGGCGTTCGAACAATCCCGGCAGCAAAAAAACCCTGCCAGAGTCGATTCACGGCAACCCGAGCAGTTAACGGCTGACCTGGTTGAACCAGCCAGCGGGCCAGCCCTAATCGATTCGCCGGATAGTCCGCTTTCCAGGAGGGTAACACGGCCGGCGTCCCGGCTGTCACACGGTCTCCCTGGCTACGATAATCACCCGTCGTCAGGACAAACGTTTCCCTGGGAATGGGCCTTTCCCTCATGACCATCGTGGTGACAATCGAGTCCCTCAGTTGCCGCTGCTGTTCTAGTAACCCCCGCTGCTCTCCCATCAACTGTTGCATCGCTGGATCGTGATGTTTCCAATAATAGTCCTGCAATATTTTCTGCTGGGCTGCCGTCCGCTGCGAGGATTCAATTCTTGCTAGTGATTTAATTGGATTGTGCCCCGAGAGCCTGCCTACCTCAACTGCCGAAAGAGTTCGCTCAAAAATCATCAAGTCATCCAGTAAACCGCGAAATGAAACGTCGGCACGACTGCTACCAAGTACCAGTGGTCCAGTCGCCAGAATCGACTTACTTAACTGGTCCTCGCTAACCTCGACTTCCTGCAACTGGCCATCTCGATAGATCCGCAACCCGCTTGTCTTACTGGAGCCATCGTAGGTCACCGCAAGGTGGGTCCAGGTGTTTACTGGCAAGGCCTGGCGGGTCTTTAAACTTAGACCATTCCCTTTCGCGTCATGTCCCAAGCGGACAGATACCTTCCCTTTCTGAAGCTTCCACTGATAACCCCGGCCGACCGTGCCGGCCGATACGTGCTCTAACACCACGAGTTCGTCCAGGGTAGTTGGAAAAACCCAACTAGCCCAGGAAAACGGGCTGGTTCGCTCCACTCTCGGTGCTGCTTTGAATTGAACGTACTGGGAACCACCAAATAACAGGGCCTGACCGTGTTTTCCTGGTAAGTAGAGTCGATCCCCGTACAAGGCACCGTGGTTTTTCGTTTTTCCCTGGTCAACCACCACTCGGTCGGCTGCCTTGTCCACCGGATAATAGGCCCACCAGTCCCTGGGAGGAGCGGGCAATTG
>CAZXJC010000390.1:0-4079 GCA_964640885.1 uncultured Pirellulaceae bacterium
CCAGCGACTGGATCTCTCGCTTGAAGCGAGCAGCGAACGCAGCGTCCTTGATCATCATCGGATGAGGGGCTTTGACGACCACCTCGGCACCCAGACGCGTGTCGCTCGCCTTGAACACCGTCCCCATCCCCCCGGCACCGATCTTCTCGATGAGTTGGTAACGATCGGCGAGAGTCTGACCGATCCAATCGTGGGGACTTGAAGAGGGCACTAGAACTTTCCGCGTCGATTGCGAAGTTACGGATCCGTGTCGAATCGACGACCGGCCAGATCCGGTTAACCGCGGCAGGCCGATCTGCATCAAAGGGCCCGAGCGGGTATTATGACCCGGGCGGATTCGTCGCACCATCCACTCTCCGGCCACCAGTCGATACAAGCAGACACGAGATGACCGAAACCGCGTCATGGTTGATCGGCGGGCTCGAGAACTGTGACCTCACAGTCCCCGACCCGATGGTCTCAGGCAAACACTGCCGCCTGACACGCGACGCCACAGGCTATCGTCTCGAAGACCTCGACTCGACCAATGGCACCTACGTCAATGGGACACGGATTACCGGACCGACCACCGTCTCGAAGAACGACACAGTCACACTCGGCAAGACGGTATCGATGCCGTGGCCGATCGAAGAGAGCAGCGGCGAAAAACCACAACGGATCATCCGCATTGGGCGCGATCCTGACAACGATGTTGTCCTCGACGTCCCGGCGGTCTCGTCGTTTCATGCCGAGATCCACGTCACCGAAGATCGCTACCTGGTCACCGACCTGGATTCGACCAACGGTACGGCGATCGGGGCTGCCGACAGGTTGGTCCAGACGGCCGAAATCAGACCGACCGACGTCCTCTTCTTCGGTTCTTACAGGATCGCCGTTTCGAAACTGATCGATGTGAAAGCCCCTTCGATCCAAGTGCCCCCCTCCCCGAGGCCGAAGGCGAAGTCCGAGATCACCTTCAATGGCCAGTTCATGACGTTCGGGCGATCTCCAACCTGCCATCAGGTCCTCGAATTCCCCATGGTCTCGTGGGAACACGCCCGGATGACTCGCACAGGTTCCTCGATCACCGTCGAGGATCTCGGCTCCACCAATGGCACGTTCGTCAATAACAAGGTGATCCAGCAGCCCACCCTGGTCGTTCCCGGCGACACGATCTCCCTGGGCAGCTTCAGCTTCATCCTGACTGCAGACGGGATGTTGAAGAAAAGGGATTTCCGTGGCGACCTGACGCTCGAGGCTCGTGGCATCGCCATCGATGTCCCCGGCCTGAGACTGCTGGAAAACATCTCGTTGACTATCAACCCATCCGAGTTCACCGGATTGATGGGACCCAGCGGGGCGGGCAAGACCACGTTGATGAAGGCGATGAACGGGTACACGCCCCCCAGTGAGGGGCGCATCTTTCTCAATGGCCGAGATCTTTATCATGAATTCAACCGGTTTCGCGGGCAGATCGGCTATGTCCCGCAGGACGATATCATCCACTCTGATCTCACCGTCAAACAGGCATTGTATTTCACGGCGAGGCTGCGGCTGCCACCGGATTTCCAGGACGACGAGATCCACACTCTGATCGACAAGGTCCTGACAGAGATGGGAATCGAACACACCCAGGACGTGTTGATCGGTTCCCCGGAACGAAAAGGCATCAGTGGCGGCCAGAGGAAACGGGTCAACCTCGCCATGGAATTGCTGACCGACCCGTCACTGTTATTCCTCGACGAACCCACCTCGGGACTGTCCTCCGAAGACGCATTGAGTGTCATGAAGGTACTGCGTGGTCTCGCGGATTCGGGGAAGACAATCCTACTGACCATTCACCAGCCGAGCCTCGAAGTCTTCCAGCAACTCGACAACCTTGTCGTGGTCGCCAAAGACCAGGGATCCACCCACCCCGGACGACTCGCCTACTACGGACCGGCCTACCCGCAATCGGTCGATTACTTCAATCCTGACGGAGTTCCCGATCAACAGCCCGGCATCCTCCCTTCGCCAGACCATGTCCTCAGGGGGTTGAGTGGTCGAGACACCGAGTTCTGGGTGAGGACGTACTCCAAGTCGTCCTATCGTAGAGAATTCGTCAAGCAAAGAGCCGACACGTCTGTCGGTAACACGGATCCCGGGGGAAGCGAGAGTTCAGACGATCAACGCCCGTCCGCTCAGTGGCTTCCGCTGGTCAGACGGTGCCTGACAATCAAGTGGAAAGACACGACTAACACTGCCGTACTGCTGGCGCAGGCACCGATTATCGCAATCCTGATTGCGATGGTCTTCGGCACAGAATCGAGCCGCGAGATGACTCAAGAAACCTGGCCCGAAGTGGCGGTTGCGTCATCCACGACGGTCTTTCTGTTGTCCCTGGCCGCACTCTGGTTCGGGTGCTCGAACTCGATACGCGAAATCGTAGCCGAGTGGGCGATCTACCATCGCGAACGGATGGTCAACCTGAGAATCTCACCCTACATCGGCTCAAAATTCGCCGTGCTGGGTGGTTTGTGCGTGGTTCAGTGCGTGATCCTGCTGACGATCGTCCACTGGGGCAGCGGACTTCAAGGACCGTGGCTGGGCATGTTGGTGGTATTGGTCCTGGCGTCTTTGGTCGGGCTGTCGATCGGGCTAATGATCTCGTCACTGGTGCGGACTTCCGAGGTCGCCATCGCGGTTCTGCCGCTGATCCTGTTGCCCATGGTCATTCTCGGAGGAGTACTCCAGCCTCTCGACAAGATGAGTACACCGGCGCGTCTTGTAGCCAACACGATGCCCTCGCGGTGGGCATTCGAGAGTATGCTGTTGATCGAATCCGAGAACCGAGAGCTCTACCAGCCACCGGCATATCCCGGAACCGATTCGCCGGCTAAGCGGGACATGGCCGAAAAACTGTTCCCCGAGGATTCCAATCGCACCAGTGTAGCGGCCGGTGTCTTTGCATTGACCGCGATGCTGCTGTTCACCGTATTCATCAACGTGAAGATTCTCGGTCGCCGCGACGTGCATCGGGCTTGATCTTCAACCGCTCCAAACGTCTCAAGCGTTCGGCGGCGGCGGGGTGAGTCCGGAAGTGGTTGTCGATTTCCTGGACAACGGCTCCGGCGGCGGTCGGTGATTCCACTCGTTTCTTGCGACGCCCCTCTTGCTGCTCCTTTTCCATGAAGTGTCGAGGCAGGGCCAGCGCCCGGCCCCGGCTTCGACCCATTCCGATCAGTTGCCGAAAACTCCACTCGTCGGCTTCGAATTCCTCGGTTTCCGAATATCCCACCGAGACCAGGTGGTAGGCCATCTGCACCAGGTTGCTCCCCAACTCACCTCCCAACTCCGAAGCGCGAGCCGAATAGGTCAGCTTGCGCGAACAGTGCATCAATTCCACATGCCCGATCTCGTGTCCCAGCACGAACTCGAGTTCTGCATCGCCTCCCACAAAATCCAGTAGCCCGGTATTGATGTAGATGTAGCCGCCGACATGAGAGAAGGCGTTGATCTGGTCCGACTCGAGTACGGTGAAGCTGTACTTGATGCCGTCGCGTTTGCTTCGCTCGAGCAATGGTTGAGCCAACCGCCTCACTCGTGATGCCTGGTCCAGCGACGGCGACACCTTGTGCTGTTTTCTGATCAGCTTGTTCAGTTCACCGCCGATACGTTTCTGTTCCTCGAGATCGAGAGCCAGGATCTGCTGCCCAGCACGATCGGCGGCATTGGCGACATCCTGACCCAGTTTAAAGAGATCCGAGACCAGTTGCCCGCCGTCCCGCCGCTTGGACTTCTCGGCACTCTTGGAACTGGACGCTCGTTTGTTCTCTGGCCGGCGATCCTCCGACGAGTCGTCGTCCAGGATAATGCCACGAACTTCGTCGAGAACCTGTCCGGGTGCTCCGACCGCGTCTCCCAAAGGATTTGTCGAAGCGTCCTGAATCTCAGTTTTCAGTTTGTCACTTTCTTCACGCAAGACCTGTCGGTTCTTGTCGCCTTCACTACGGATCACCCAGACTGCGATTGCGATGGCAAGACCAGCCAGGCAGACACCCAGCCACGGTCGAGATCTTTGTGCTGACTCGGTCATGACACCAACAAAGCCTCAATGTCTG
>CAZXJC010000391.1:0-2593 GCA_964640885.1 uncultured Pirellulaceae bacterium
GGATTGGCGGAGGGAGCGGACAACCCACGATTTGCTTACGATGCTTACCGACGTCTGATCAACATGTTCGGCGATGTGGTGATGGAGATCGAGCACAAGCACTTCGAAGCGGCGTTCAGCAAAATAAAGAAACAATACCGAGTCAGTGATGACACGGATGTTCCCACCGAAGGGCTCATCGAACTTTGCAAGCAGTACAAGGCTGTCTACCGAAAGCATGCCGGGCATGCCTTTCCACAGGACCCGTACCGTCAACTTGAACTAGCCATCGAAGCGGTTTTCGCGAGTTGGAATACCACGCGGGCAGTCCGCTATCGGGAAGTGGAAAATATCCGTGGTTTACTGGGAACGGCCGTCAACGTTCAATCGATGGTTTACGGCAACATGGGAGACGACTCAGGAACTGGCGTCGCCTTCACCCGAGATCCTTCCACCGGTCAAAACAAGTTCTACGGTGAATTCCTGATTAATGCTCAGGGGGAAGATGTGGTCGCGGGAATTCGCACGCCACAACCTGTTGCCGAAATGCCTAAGTGGAATCGGACAGTCCATTCTCAACTGTTAAAAATCAAAACGCTGCTCGAAAAACACTACAAGGATGTGCAAGATATCGAGTTCACAATCGAACGTGGCAAGCTCTTCATGCTGCAAACTCGTACCGGGAAGCGAACCGGGGCCGCTGCCGTCAAGATTGCTTGTGACATGGTACGCGAGAAACTGATCAACGAAAAAACGGCCCTCTGTCGGATCCCTGCCAATGACCTGACTCAGTTACTACTGCCCAGTTTCGACCAGGCAGCCAAGGAAAAAGCAACCGTCTTAACGCGCGGCCTGCCAGCCTCACCCGGGGCATCGGTCGGAAAACTGGCTTTTACTGCAGAAGAAGCGGTGGCTCGGACTGCCGCAGGTGAATCGGTGCTACTCGTTCGCAATGAAACTAGTCCAGAAGATATTGATGGCATGCACAGTGCCGCAGGAATTCTCACCAGTACTGGCGGGATGACCAGCCACGCTGCCGTCGTCGCCCGCGGTTGGGGACGCTGCTGCGTCGCCGGAGCTGGCGAGGTACAGATCAACGAAAAGGGACGGAAGATCACCGTTGGCGGCAAGGTTTTTACCCACCAGGACACCCTCTCGCTCGACGGTTCAACCGGTGCCGTAATGGCTGGTACCGTAGAGACCAAAACACCAAAACTTTCCGGTGACTTCCTGAAGATCATGCGTTGGGCGGATAAGTATCGAACCCTGGACATTCGCACCAATGCAGACACGCCCACAGATGCCACTCGTGCCCGTGAATTTGGTGCCGAAGGAATCGGACTCTGCCGCACAGAGCACATGTTCTTTCAAGATAATCGCATCATTGCCATGCGGGAAATGATCCTGGCAGAAGACCAGGCCAGTCGACAAAAAGCGCTCAAGAAACTGCTTCCGTACCAGCGCAAGGATTTCATTGGAATTTTCACCGCGATGAAGGGGTTGCCGGTGACGATCCGACTGCTGGATCCGCCGCTGCATGAATTCGTACCTCATGACGCTAAGAGCCAACAAGAACTGGCACGGCACATGAGAATCAAGCCAGCCGTTGTAAAGGCACGCGTGGAACAACTGCACGAACACAACCCAATGCTCGGTCATCGCGGTTGCCGGTTGAGTGTAACCTATCCCGAAATCCTCGACATGCAGGTGACAGCGATCGTGGAAGCAGTCATGCACTGCAAGCAAAAACGAATTAATGCGAAGGCCGAAATTATGATTCCGCTGGTCGGCACAGCAAATGAACTGCGGTTACTGCGAGAACGAGCAGAACAGGCCATCGCAACGGTCAAGAAGAAAAAGAAGTACAACCGGGATCTCGACATCCTGATTGGTACCATGATCGAAATTCCGCGGGCAGCCCTGACAGCCGACGATGTTGCCGAGCATGCTGATTTCTTTAGCTTCGGCACCAACGACCTGACACAAATGACATTTGGTTACAGTCGTGATGACATCAATACCTTCTTACCGGACTACTTAAAAGAAGAAATCCTGCAAGGCGATCCTTTCCAGTCCCTGGATACCACGGGGGTCGGCCAACTCGTTGACCTGGGCGTTCAAAAAGGACGAGCAACGAAAAAGGGCCTTAAAGTGGGTATTTGTGGAGAACATGGTGGCGATCCAGCCTCGATCAATTTCTGTAACGAGGTCGGACTCAACTACGTCAGTTGTTCTCCCTTCCGGGTTCCGATCGCCCGACTCGCCGCTGCCCAGGCAGCGCTAAGTTAAATAGCGATGCTTACTAACGTATTCATTTCTGGACAGGACCTTACCCATGAGCGATCTTCATACCCTGTATGACGAAGCCGAAAAACTCAAAGACGCCGGCAACCTGGAAGAGGCCATCGGCAAACTGCAGGAAATCATTGAACAGGATGACAGCTTCATCCTGGCACACCTCACGCTGGCAGTGCTCTATGGACGAGTCAACAAGCACGCAGAAGCAGTCCAACATGGCGAAAAAGCATGTGAACTCGAACCTGATGAAGCATTTAACTTCACGGCCATGAGTGTAACCTACCAGCGTGCCTTCGCCGGTACCCAGAATCAGCAG
>CAZXJC010000392.1:0-6743 GCA_964640885.1 uncultured Pirellulaceae bacterium
CCCATTCCCTGGCTCATAGCAACTTTACGAATGTTTGGAGCCGATTCTTGTTTGAAGATCATTTCGCGGATCTTGCTGGTGATCATCATCATTTCAAATAATCCCAGCCGACCTCGATAGCCACTGTGATTGCAGTAAGAGCAGCCTTTTCCCTTAATGAAGGTAGCTTTCGCGGCCATTTCTGGCGTAATGCCAAATTCTTCTAGTACCTCATCTTTCGGGGTGAAGGGCTGTTTGCAACGTCCACAATTAACGCGCACGAGCCGCTGCGCCATGACGCCAATGACACTACTGGCGACCAAGTATCCAGGAACTCCCATGTCGATCATACGTGTTACAGCACTGGGCGCATCGTTCGTGTGCAGTGTACTGAAAACCAAGTGTCCAGTCAGAGATGCCTGAATTCCCATCGATGCGGTCTCTTGATCCCGCATTTCACCGACCAAAATGATGTTGGGAGCCTGTCGCAACATGGAACGGATGATCCGAGAGAAATCGAGTCCGATGGCGTGTTTCACTTCTACCTGGTTGATTCCCGGCAAGTAGTACTCGACGGGATCTTCAGCGGTGATGATCTTACGATCAGGTCGATTGAGCGTATTAAGGGCCGCATAGAGAGTGGTGGTTTTCCCTGAACCGGTAGGTCCGGTAACCAGGATGATCCCGTTTGGTCTGCGGATTAACTCCTGGAACTGGTCAAAGTTTTGTTCGGAGAGTCCCAATTGGCGTACGCCGATTTTAATATTGTCGGAGTCCAATAGCCGCATCACGATCGATTGTCCGTGATTTGTCGGGATGGCACTGACACGCAGGTCGAGAACTTTACCTCCTGCGGTAATCTTGATACGGCCGTCTTGGGGACGACGTCGCTCAGCAATGTCCATTTGTCCGAGAATCTTGATACGAGAAATGATAGCGCCTAGCAGTCGTCGCGGGGGGCTGTCACGTTCGATCAGGATGCCATCAATGCGGTAGCGGATTCGGACGCGGTCCTCAAACGGTTCAATATGAATGTCTGAAGCTCGCAGTACGACCGCTTCACTGATCATTAGTTGAACCAGTCGGACAATTGGTGCGGCACTTTCATCCGCATCACTTTCGTCGATGTCTGTAACCTGGGTATCAGTTTCAGTGAAATCGATGGCCGTATCGGTGAACTCCTGCAGCATGGAGTCAGCACTTTCACCTTCGATTTGACCGTAGTAGCTGTTAATGGCTTCGAGGATGTTTTCACGGGGTGCGAGGGCAATTTGAACCTGCCGATTCAGAATAAACCGCAGTTTTTCGACGGTCTCAATGTCCATTGGATCACTGAGAATAATCTTCAATTCATCACCGCTTACTGTCAGGGGTAAGGTGGCGTTTTCACGAGCGATCGTCTCCGGTACCATTTCCACAACTTCCTCGGGAATGGTTACTTCGGTCAAATCGACATATTCCAGGTCATGGAATTCTGCCATCGCTCGGGTGATGTCTTCCCCGGTGACGTAGCCCAGTTGGATCAGGCAATCGGCCAGCTTGCTCTGGCTATTGCGAGCCATTTGCTCGGCTTCAGATACCTGATCCGGACTAACGATACCTCGTCGAAGTAAAATCTCGACAAAGTCTCCCATTTGAGTTGCCATGCAGTGGAGTCCTGTTCAGGTGTTACGAATAAGCTGCTTGCCAGGAAGATCCCTGAGACACCAGCTATAACTCATATATTGGACTACAGGGTTTCAGTTTGTCAATCGAACGCCGACTGTCAATTGAGTCTTGTCATACCCCGGAAGGTCATCTTATCTAGGATAATTAGCGAGGCTCAGAGAGTCTAGTGGCCGTTCCCGGATTGGCTAATTGCCGTGATTGCAGCCGAATTTGTTGTGATAATTTCCGTAATTGATCAGCTTGCTGATAATCGGCAAGATCTTCCAGTTCGGCAGCTCGTTGGTCCAGTAATCGCCAACTCTGGCGCAGTGACTGCTGCAGTGGACTTAAAGTAGGGTCGGGTTGTTTCAGAATAACTGGACTGGGAGTTCCGCCGGGCAAAGGTTTGAGAGTCTCACTCTTAACTGGATTAGAAGCAGCAGCCTGGCGAACTTGCCGAAGTGCCTCGGTAAAAGACTGGTTAGATCCGGTTTCAACATCTTTCAAATCGGACTTCGGTTGCTTAAGTGGTACCTTGGATTCTGTTGCTGGATTCTCTAGCAACGTACCTTTCAAAGGGTCTCCGAATTGTTTTCGCAAACGAAGAATGTCGGAGACGATTGGCGCGGAAGAAGGTGCAGGCAAATCAGGTTTAGCTTGCGGCCGATCGGCAGGTGGCTTGTTTTTCGCAGGTACTAGCGGTGGCTCCACTCCCCAGCAAGAACCACTGAGCATTATTAAACAGACAATCCAGAGGCAGTGACCTGGAGAGAGTTGCCTGCTTGTGGAGAACAGTTTCATCGTACTATTTCCCTTTTCCATTCAAGTCAGCGGATCCAAACAAGGGCCGCACAGAAGTTTACTGGCCTCCGTCGCCTGTCGAGCAACGGATTATAGGGGTGGGCACGGAGCATTCGAAAGGTCACTTTTTGATGACTAGTTGTCCGACTGCCAGCATCTGGGAGATTCCTCGGGGAATATAGCCCTCCAGGCGACCATTGCCAGTGTTACTTCTGGCAAGTCAGGACGAGCGGCTCTACAATAGAAGCTGTTGTTCTGTCGGTTTCCATTGGGGAGCTATGGCATCGATCAACGCTTCATTTCACCTCTCTCGGATGCGAAGAATAACGTCTTGATCCACTTGATCCTTTCCAGCGCTGTTCTGTTGGCACCTCTTCAGGTGGAAGCTTCCGGAACCGCAGAAGCAGCATTCAACCAGCAAGTTCGAAAACTGCTGCAGCAGTTGGACAGTGACTTGCTGGCTAAACGTCAAGCAGCGGAAAAAGCCTTGATTGCGCTGGGTCCGCAGGTGCTGGATCGTTTACCTGAAGAAGTTGATTCGGCTGAGGTTCGCCAGCGTTTGCAACGTGTAGTGAAAACGTTGCAGTTGCAAGCCAGTCGTAACGCAACGGTTGCCAGTCGTGTTGACCTGCAAGGAAAGATGAGCCTGGCAATGGCCTTGAAGTCTTTACAGGAACAGACGGGTAATCAGATTAAGGCCCGCGGTCAACTCGATGCGCCACTTCAACTCGATTTACAGCAGGTGATATTTTGGCAAGCGCTGGACCGCATCTTGGATCAGGTACAAATGAACGTGGATCCTTTTTTGAGTGGTCGGACAGCGGTTGCTTTAACTTCACGTCCACCCGAAGAAAAATCGCGTCAGGCTTCCGCCAGTTATGGTGCGATCTTTCGTTTTGAGCCCCTTCGCGTGGAAGCCTCTCGGAATTTTCTAAACCCCAAGATCCGCGGATTAAAGTTAGCGCTCCAGGTCGCCTGGGAGCCAAGGGTGACTCCTATTTTTCTGTCCGTTCCAGCGGCCCGCTTAAAGGTCCGGGATGATCAGGGAAAACCGCTGGTTGTCGACAATTTGAGAGGTGCCTCTTCCGCTGCCATCGAAGGTGATCGTACCGCCGTGGAACTGACGCTGCCGTTGCAGCTGCCGTCACGTGAGGCCCACAAGATCGCCTCCCTGCAAGGCGAGCTGGACGCATTGTTGCCTGGAAAACCACAGCGGTTTGAGTTTGCCCGCTTACAGGCTAAGAATCAGTTGCTCAAAAAGGCAGGAGTCAATGTCATCTTGTTGCAGGCAGATCAGCAAAAAGAGGAACTGGTGGTACAAGTGAAAGTGGCTTACGAGCAGGCTGACCAGGCATTTGAGTCTCATCGAGGCTGGGTCTTCTTGAATCCGGCATACTTGGAATTGGAGTCTGGTAAGTCGCTGAAGTTTCGCGGCTACGAGACGCTGGACCAGGGACCTCGGTCGGTGACGTTGGCTTATCGTTTTGAGCGGCCGGAGAATCTTCAGAAAGTACGATTTGTCTATGAGACTCCTGCTACGATTGTCCGAAAGCAGGTGAGCTTCGAGTTGCGAGACATGCTCTTGCCCTGACCTGCAGGTATGATCTGATGTGCCGCAAGATCGTAACACCGCTATTATTGCTTACCCTAATTGGCATGGGATTACCGGTAGCTTCGCAACTGGTAACGTTGCGGGAAGCTATCTCCCAGGATTCACAGACGAAGCAGTCAGTGGCGGCTCGTGTCGACGGCCAGCCTATTAGGACCGTCCGGCTGGAACATGAATTAAAGCGGTTGCAGAGGACACGAACGGTACGTAAACCGGCTCAAGCGGCTCTCCAGGCACAACTCCTGGACCAGGTTGTAAACCAGTTGTTAATATTGGGTTACTTGGAGTATACGAAGCAGGGTGCGCGGTCGGTTGAGGTGGACTTGGCGGTTGAAAACCTGCAGCAGCGTATTGAACAACAAGAAGAGACGCTCGATCAATACTTGCAGAAGCAGGGACTGAGCCAACTTGAGTTGCGACAGAAAATAAGCTGGCAAATTAGCTGGTCGCGTTACCTTAATCGTTATCTCACCGAAAAGAACTACCAGTCCTATTTCGACGAGCACCGTCGAGATTTTGACGGTACCCAGTTACGCGTGGCGCACGTATTGCTTCCGTTGGGTAAACAGGTAAATGCTGAAACGGTCCAGCGCCAAGAGCAGGCGATTAAGGAGATTCGCGAGCAGATTGTTTCCGGTAAGCTCACGTTTGCCGAGGCTGCCAAGCAGTTTTCACAAAGTCCGACAGCCCCACAAGGGGGTGACTTGGGTTGGATTGAGCGGCGGGAACCAATGTCCGAGGAGTTTTCGGCAGCAGCTTTTCAATTAAAGAAGGGGGAAGTCAGTCTTCCTGTTCGCAGCCCTTTTGGAATTCACTTAATTACCTGTCGAGAAATCAAGGTGGGTGAAAAGCAATGGCAGCAGGTTCGAGAGCCGTTACGCAAAGCCATCACCGGTTATCTGTTCGAGTGGACTGCCCAGCAACAACGTAAACGGGTAGGGTTGGAATTTACGGGATCGTGGCCCTATTTTCATCCGCAAACTCGGGCCCTGGTAAAGTCTGCTGTATCTCTTAAAACGCGTCCCGGACCGCAGGGTCCCTAGTCAAGTTTGCCGTCATGACGATTCTTAGCGATCAGTCCAGCTTGTCTGCCGAGTCAATCGATGCCCGTTGGTTGCGACGATTCCGACAGCGACTTCGAAATTGGTATCGCAAGCACGCGCGTTCCCTTCCCTGGCGCACCGATCCTGATCCCTATCGAGTCTGGATCAGTGAGGTGATGTTACAGCAAACGCAAGTGGCAACCGTGATTGACTACTACCAGCGTTTCCTGCAGAGATTTCCGGATCTCGAAACGCTGGCAGCAGCCGACGAACAGGAGGTGCTGCGGTTATGGGAAGGCCTGGGGTACTATCGCCGTGCTCGCCAGTTGCATCGAGCTGCTATTCAGATCGTGAACGAGCACGACGGATTGTTTCCCAGCGACCGAACATCCTTACTGGCATTGCCTGGCATTGGGCGATACACGGCGGGAGCGAATCTGTCCATTGCCTTTGGCCAGCGAGAACCAATACTTGAAGCAAACACGATACGCTTGCTGAGTCGTCTGCTCTTGTTGCGGGAAGAGACGACGCGCAGCGACTCCCAGCGTCAACTTTGGTCGCTGGCCGAGTTGCTGTTGCCTCGCACCGACATTGGATCTTTTAACCAGGCCCTGATGGAGCTGGGAAGTCTGGTTTGTACGCCGCAAAATCCAGCGTGCGATGAATGTCCTGTCCAAGAAATCTGTCCTACCTGTCAGCAGGGTTTACAAGACGTCATCCCGGTGATGGCGCCTAAGCAAGCCATCACACCAGTTCGTGAGGCAGCGGTGATCATTCAGGACCGGTCCCGTGTACTGCTGCGACGCTGTTCTCCACAGGAACGTTGGGCGGGCCTGTGGGATTTCCCGCGTTTCGAGATTCGACACCAGCGTGGCCAGGCACTTGCCAGGGAACTAGAGGAGAATGTTTTTCAATTAACAGGCTTACAAGTCACTACTTCCGATTGCCTGAAAGTGATTAAGCACAGCGTGACCCGCTACCGAATTACACTCTCCTGTTACCAGGGCCAACTGGTTTCTTCGTCGACCTCAGAAGCAGAACTGGCGGATCGAGCTGAATGGGTACAGGTTGCTGAGTTAGAAGATTATCCGCTGAGTGTCACCGGGCGCAAGATGTGCCAGGCCCTGCTCGACTAATCTTGTTGACCGGGCAGATTCGAGTTCCGCTCTAGCCGCCCCCAGAAATAGACATCGTTCTCGACCGGACGGCTTTGCAGTTGCCCCAGGAACTCCGCGCTGGCCATGGAATCCTTTCCCTTGCCACCGATAGGACTGGCTGCTCCGGTGCCGCCCAGGATCTTGTTAGCCACGAAAACGTGTACTTCATCGACCGCTTTTGCGTCGAAGCAACTTCCCAGTAACTGGCTGCCACCTTCCACCAGCAAGTTTGTCATCTGTTGTTTTCCAAGGTGACCGAGCAGGCTTTCAATCATCTGACAGGGGTCCGCGGAATCGGCGACGAATACCTGGCAACCGGCTGCTTCCAGAAGATCCTGATTTTTCGCGGGGGCGTCCGGTCCGCAAACGATCAGGGTGGGGATCTCTCGCGCAGTTTGGATCAAGGTCAAATGGTCGGGCAGATCAGCCATCGTGGTCATTACAATGCGTGTAGGAATTCGGGCACCCGGTGGTCGAACAGTGAGTTGTGGATCATCGAGCAGGGCG
>CAZXJC010000393.1:0-7772 GCA_964640885.1 uncultured Pirellulaceae bacterium
GCGTTCTTGATACGCTGGGATTCGATGGAGTCGTAGTGCTGGTCGATCGCGTCGACGAACCACATTTGATCAATGGTTCGGCCGAGCTGATGAAATCACTGGTCTGGTCGATGCTGGATAACAAGTTCCTCAAACATCCGGGCATTGGACTGAAGTTAATGTTGCCGATTGAATTGAGACGTTTCGTGCAACGCGAGGATCGCGAGTTTTACCAGCGGGCCAGGCTGGACAAGCAAAACATGATTCCAACTTTCGAGTGGACCGGAGAAGCGCTGTTTGACATTGCCAACGCACGGCTCGAGGCATGTGCCACTTCAGGCTCTGCCCCCACCTTGCGAGATTTCCTGGACCCGGCAATCAGCGACCAACGGTTGCTGGAATCCTTCCGGTCACTGCGTGTGCCGAGAAACCTGTTCAAGTTTCTTTACCGCCTGCTGGTCGACCACTGTAATACCTACACCGACCAGGCACCGGAGTGGGTCGTCAGTTCCCAAACTTATGAATCTACCCTGACCCTGTTATTGCGAGAGCAAGAAGCTTTCGACCAGGGTACCGGCCCCGGTTAGTTAACGTTCTTAAGGTCAGCACCACCACAGCGAAAGGAATTGTCCTGTGATCGTCGGAGTTCCCAAGGAAATAAAACACGATGAGTACCGCGTGGCCCTCTTACCGGTCGGTGTCGAAGAACTCGTAAATTGTGGACACACGGTTCTGATGGAAGCCGGCGCTGGCCTGGGTAGTGGGCTGGCAGACCATGATTATCTTCGGCACGGAGCAGAACTGGTTACTTGCGACCAGGTTTATGAACAGGCCGAGTTGATCATCAAGGTCAAGGAACCGCTTCCGGAAGAGTGGCCGAAAATACGCCCGGGCCAGATTATTTTTACGTATTTTCACTTTGCTGCCAGTTGGGATACTACCGAGGCCATGATTAAGTCAGGGGCTAGTTGCGTAGCCTACGAAACCTTGGCCAATGCCAAGGGCCAACTGCCGCTGCTAACACCGATGAGTGAAGTCGCCGGAAGAATGAGTATCCAGGAGGGAGCGAAGTACCTGGAACGACCCCAAATGGGCCGCGGTATCCTGCTAGGGGGAGTTCCCGGCGTGGCACCCGCCCACATCACGATCCTCGGTGGTGGCGTGGTAGGGGCTAACGCCGCGAAAATAGCTGCTGGCTTTCAGGCTGACGTAAGCATCCTGGATATTAACGTAGAACGCCTTCGTTACCTGGATGACATCATGCCAGCGAATGTCAACGTTCTCTTTAGCGATCGCCATGTAATCCGCGAACAGCTGCCGCTGTCAGATCTGGTCATCGGTGCCGTGCTGATCCCTGGCGCCAAGGCTCCCCAGTTGATTCATCATGAAGATTTACGATTAATGAAACCAGGCAGCGTCATTATCGATGTGGCTATTGACCAGGGGGGCAGTATCGAAACCGCTCGGCCCACAACCCACAGTGATCCCACCTACATCGAAGAGGGTGTTGTCCATTATTGCGTAACCAACATGCCGGGGGCCGTAGGCCGTACCAGTACCTTTGCCCTCTGCAATGTGACTCTCCCCTGGGCTCTAGAGATTGCCAATCGGGGCATTGAGCCCGCTGCCCGTGAATTGCCTTCCATCGCCAGCGCGGTCAACATTCACCAGGGGGAAATAACGAACCAGGCAGTTGCCGAATCGTTCCAATTGTCGTACAAACCGGTCTTTCAGTAGGTTACGTGGCAAGAGAACATCGGTTATTTTATGTGGTCTGAAGCCACCGCCGGTGGATTTTACCGTCAAGATTGATAGAGAGGGATACGATTCAATGAGTGAAGCATCTGCAGCACGCGTGGGTATTGTAATGGGGAGTGACAGCGACTGGCCAAAAATCCAAAAGGCTGCAGCCGCTCTCGATGAATTCGATGTAGCTTACGAAGTCCATGTAATGAGCGCACATCGCACACCAGGAATAGTCTCTGAGTACGCAGGAACAGCCAAAGAACGAGGACTCCAGGTCATTATCGCTGCTGCCGGAGGTGCCGCGCACCTGGCTGGCGTGGTCGCCGCCCATACCACGTTACCGGTCATTGGCTTGCCAGTGCCGACTGCAGATCTGGGCGGACTAGACTCGCTCCTCTCCACTGTACAAATGCCCGGTGATGTGCCGGTAGCAACCATGGCAGTCGGCATGGGCGGACCACGTAATTCGGGACTGTTTGCCGTCCAAATTATGGCCCTCTCCGATCCTGACCTGCAGCAAAAGCTGGACGATTTCAAAGTTAACCTGGTCGACAAGATCGGTGCCAAAAACAGCGCTCTGCAAGACAGCCTGAAAAAACTATGATCGAAACCATGCAGTGGGTTGGAGAAATCCAGGGCTCGCTGGAGTTATTGGATCAAACCCGGTTGCCCGAACAGATCCAACACGTGCAATGCAGTGACGTAGAGACCGTTTGGGAAGCGATCAAGATGCTGCGCGTTCGCGGAGCACCCGCTATAGGTATCGCTGCAGCCTATGGAATCTGCCTGGGAATTCAAAATACTACCAGCCAGGCTGACTGCCAGGAAAAAGTCCTCGCCTGTGCCGACTACCTGGCAACTAGTCGGCCTACCGCAGTCAACTTATTCTGGGCGCTCGATCGAATGAAAGCCAGGGCTGTTGCGGGCACTCCGCAGGAGACAGCCGAAGCACTCCAAGAGGCACTGCTTCAAGAAGCACGTGCCATTCACGAGGAGGACCGTCGGACTTGCCATCAAATTGGCAAGTATGGCGCAGACCTGCTCGATGATGGCCAGGGGGTTTTAACCCATTGCAATGCCGGTGGCCTGGCAACCGCTGAGTACGGCACAGCCCTCTCCATTTTCTTCACTGCACAAGACCTGGGAAAAATGCTGCATGTCTATGTTGATGAAACACGACCGTTGTTGCAGGGAGCTCGCCTAACCGCCTGGGAACTGATGCAGCGAAAAATCAACACCACCCTGATTTGTGACTCGATGGCCGCCCAGGTCATGCAAGAAGGACGCATCAGTGCCGCTGTTACCGGCGCCGATCGGATTGCTGCCAACGGAGATACGGCCAACAAAATTGGCACCTATTCAGTCGCCGTCCTGGCCCAGGCTCACCAGATCCCGTTTTACGTAGCCGCCCCTTCCAACACGTTTGATTTATCACTTGCCAGTGGTAAAGAAATTCCTATTGAGCAACGCGACTCGGCAGAAATTACGGATGGCTTTGGAAAATCGACTGCCCCAGCAGGCGTAGATGTCTACAACCCCGCCTTCGATGTTACGCCAGCAGAACTCATCACGGCAATTGTCACCGAACGCGGGATCATCCAGCCGGTAAATCGAGAGACGATCGCCGCCATGCTGGCCAACTGAAACTGCACCGCTTAGGAGCCTTCGCCAGCTTGCGAGCTGGTCGCCTTGGTTACTCCGGCTGCCGTTAAAGAGACGGCAACCACCATCAACAGCGCCCCGACGGGAACTAAAAACACCCCGATGCCGGGATCCGCATTCTGCTCATAGGTAAATATTCCGCCCAGGAAAAAACCGCCTGGCAAGAGGAAGCTGGCTGCCATGAAACAGGGGGAAGCAAACTTGGTACCCCGCTGGTCAACCGTGGCCGGGACCAGGTGAACCGTCATCGCAAATAGCAAGTGGACCAGCGACAAAAGCGTGCCATGCGCATGGGCCAGTCGCCACATCAAACGGCGGATGTTCTCGTAGTCTTCTCCAAGATACCAGGTCACCTTGTAAGCCAGCAGCGACTCCAACAAAATGCCGAGCGCAACAAATGTCAACAACGACCACCATCCGAAACGGATGTGCCGTTGAACAGAACGGGCTGCTAATGACTGGTCTTGATTCATCGCTTAACTTAATCGCCTCCGCAACGAAACTTACTAGTCCTTACTCTGCCAGGAACACGCGTCGATCATCTCGATCTTTCAGCAATTTTTCTAACCATGCACGATCCAGGTTGCCCTGTTCATCCATCAACAGTTGCCGAAGACCTTGCAACTGAGTTCTCTCCGTCTTTTGCCGCCAGAGCGAAAGAAGTTTTTCAGCCTCGGCGGTCGCTTGTGGTCGATCGCTGAGGAAATCGTAATCCATATCGGCGTAATCGGGCAAGGCCTTTAGGGAACGGGCAGCAATATAGCGAACCGCCGGATAAGGATCTTGCATCAATTGCAGTAAAAATGGGGGAGCCCATTGATCTACCTGTGACACCTCGCGTGCCGGTGGCCAACTCAAGGACCAGGCCATCAAGGCACGCTGTCCTGCATCGCCCTGCAACAACCACAACACCGCTGCCGAAACCGTCTTTTGCTGCTCGCTCATTTCCTGCGGCAGTTTCGTTCCATACCAGGTATTCAAGTGACCTGCAGCCCAATCGAGTGACTGGTCCAAGTGACACTGATTACAAGCATTGGGTCGGCCAGTGGCCAAGCTGGTGGAAACGTCGGGAATTTCGATCTGGTGACTTCGAGTCGCTTTTAACAGTCCGTAGGCAGTCATCGGCATATGACAGTTCATGCACTGACTGCCGCTCGAATCGGCCAGGTGATGGGTATGAGCCTTAATCTTCTCTGGCTCAGCGTATTGTTTATGGCACTGAATACAGGCATGATTGGTTCGCATCAAAGGCTTAAGTTGATCATCGGCCCACTCTTTTGCCGGCCGCGGATCGTCCGATTTTTGATGCATCGAATGACAGGAGAAGCAGGACATCTTACCCCGTTGAAAACACGGATTCTCCACCAGCGCCGAGTATTCGCGCCCGTTCACACGCACCACACCATCTTTCCAAAAAGTGTGTTCAAAAAACTTTTCGTCCTGTTGCAAGGTATCCTTCGTAATCGGGTCATCAAGGCGCGTGGGATGTAACAGGTGCCGATGGTCCGTCAAGTTATCCCCTGGACGATATTTGTAACCGTTCTCTCGCCAGTCAGTTGCATCTTCAAGACTCGGAGCCGATGAGACGGCATGGCACAATCCACAAATTGCTGAGCCATGCTGGTGATCTACACGCAGCGGATTGACAATCGTATCATCCGCTGCCTGACTCAAGTAATTTCCAAAGCGGTGCAGCGGATTGCGATTAGCTCGCACATGCGCAGCACCGGGGCCATGACAGGCCTCGCAAGAGATACCAAATTCAGCTGCCTGTGAGTCGACGTTCGTTCCACTGAAAACTCGCGAACGGGGATGCGTGGTATGGCAACGAATGCAAGTACCATTCCAACGCTGAAGTTCATCCGAGGAAGGCCCAGACAGGCCCAGGAAAGCAGCATCTCGCGGTATCCAACGCTGGTCCTCGATCAGATAGACGAAAGGCAGCATACCCAAAAGTCGCGTTTGCCCCGTGGAATACCAGTAGAGTTGCATGTGATGCGAACCAGTCGACATGACCAGCGGACGTGTGATGGTATGAAAACCGCGGGGCGTCATCGTGACCAGGTACTCGTCGTCGCGACGGCCGATCACATAGTCACGCCCGTCAATCGTTGTCAACACTTTGTCGTAACCGGCTTCATCTTGAAAATCGGCAACTACCGTTTCCGGGCTAACCACCTGGGTCATGCCCCGGTGGTACGACTGGTACCACGATCTATGTTCCTGAGGGTGACAGCTCAGGCAAGTATTGCTGCCGATATAATCATCGACCACCATCTGGACGGGACGATCCACTGGCAAATCCTCAATTTGCACAGGTTGTCCACAGTAAATAAAGACCGCCAGCAAGCAAGCCACGGGAGACAGGATCCAGACTCCGACCAGTAGCATCGACCAGCGCTGCTGGATCTGGGGACGCCGAATCCAGAAACCTGTTATCGGCAACAGGGCACCTGCCACCAGAATCACGATCAACATCCACTCGGAAACCATAAGCCCAGTCCAAGTCTACTCGGCAAGTCACAGCGTACGATCGTCCCGTCGCGGCCACCCAATGATTGAAACCAAGAGCTATTGCATCTGCCCTCAATCCCCATTGAAAGCTTCGCCAGCGACACTCTCTAATATAACCTACCAGGCCTTCAAAAGCGTCTTGCAATTGCTCCCCACGAGCAATCACGTAAACGTTAACGTGTAGCTACTGACCAGAACGCACTCAGGAAATAAAGCGATAAAACTTAAGCTCGCTTTTAACCACGAGAAACACGCTCTTTCAGCTTGCTAACGACTTCCATGAACTCGCTTCGACGAGCATCAAATTCCGCCACCGTCTTCTCGCCCGGACCCTTAACATAGTCAAGCATGATATCTTCCGAAGCAACAAATTCACTGGAGATATCGGCTACTTCCGTAACAATATCCAGTGGAATATTAGTCACACCGTTGGCATCCCCATGCAACAGGTCCCCCTGGTTAACCATTAAGCCACCCACGCGAACCGGCAATCCCAGGTGCAACATGTGACAGTAGCCGTGAGAACAAATTGTCGAACCCGTGAAAACGGGGTAGCCGAGAGCTCGGACCTGGTCTAGATCACGACCGCCGCCGTTAGTAACCAGCCCCACCGAACCATAAGCCTGGTAGGTCGAGCACATCACTTCACCGAAGACAGCAGCTACCGCAGGATCATCCTGGTCCTGGAAGACGACAACGGCCGGCCCCGGCAACTCCTCAAAAGAAGACAACTGTGCCTGGATACTCCCATAGGCGTCTCCACCCGCTGGCGGGGCATCAGCGCGAAAACAGGCCGTGGTGGCAAATCCGACCATCGGTGGCAATTCTGGAAAACCGCATTGAACACGGTGGTCCATGTATCCCTGGTTGCGGGGTCGGACATCGAATAACTCAATCACGTTACAAATCGTCGGCGTGTCAAACTCTGCTAATCGGTCCAGTGTTTCCTGTGTAATCGTCATTGTTAGTTCTTTCCGTATGGCGGGAGTGTGGTAGGTCTAGTTGTCCAAGCCAAGGTTCTTGTGCAACCGTCGATTGATGTTGAACCTACCACGACCTCCTTCCCTGCTCAACCAGAGACAAGGGTAGTCGCATCGAACAATCTACCGCGGTAAACTGGCTTTAACACCCGTTTCCAGACCACCCTCAAGGAAGCTCTTAATGACCAGATATTATCACCTCTGCAAAGCAAGCTCCTCTCTGTACGTTTGGTTACTGGCTACCGCCTTTCTCTTAATACCCCAGCCTCTGTTGGGTGGCACGATCACAACTATCGCTGGCACTGGCCAGGCAACCAACAATGGCAACGCCGGTACCGCCACGAAGATCAACGTAGGATCACCCTTTGGTGTCGAAATTGGCCCCGACAAGAACCTCTATATCACCGAGGTAGGAAACCACCGCATTCTGCGACTGGAGTTTAGTACCGGCAAACTAACAACCGTCGTGGGGACGGGTCGACAAGGTTATTCCGGCGACGACGGCCCCGCCCTGGCAGCCAATCTCAACGAACCGTATGAAGTTCGTTTTGACGCTGCGGGCAACATGTATTTTGTCGAAATGAAGAATCATATCGTCCGCTGCGTGGACAAGAAAACAGGTAAGATTCGTACCATCGCAGGGACGGGTAAAGCTGGTTTCTCTGGGGATGGAGGCCCAGCGATCAAGGCGCAGATGAAAAATCCCCACAGCATTGCCCTGGACAACCAGCACGGCCTCTATGTCGCAGACATCGGTAACCACCGTATCCGGCGTATTGATCTGCAAACCGGAATCATCACGACCATTGCTGGTAACAAAAAGAAACAACTACCCGAAGATGGTCAGCGTGCTGAGGGGAATCCAATCCGCGGGCCCCGGGCACTCTACTA
>CAZXJC010000394.1:0-4134 GCA_964640885.1 uncultured Pirellulaceae bacterium
AGCAAGGCGGTGGAAGGATGTTCGCTGTCGATACTCTCTAAGAGAAGCAGCTTGTCAGATTGTGGATACCGTTCCGTGAACCGATTGATCCGTTGCGTGGCTTGTTGCCCAATGACGGTTATCGCTGTTTTCGTTTCGTCCGGCCGCAAGCAGCTCCTCATAAGCTGAGGCAGGCATTGATCCAGGATGGGCGAGTTGCCGACGAGAACAAACCGGCCCTCCTTGGAGGCGAGTACGGGTATATCAATGCTGGTGTTTTGAATGAGGGCCCGCATTGAATTGAAGTTCAAATTGAAGGGCCGTACTTCGACTTGTGATTGGGTCGGGATAAATCCGGTTAAATGGTGAAGTAAATCTTGGCTTTCCAGGTGCAGATAGCAAACTAGGGGAAGACTTCGCTCAGAATCGCCGACAACATCAAGAGCTTCAGTGACGATGTCTAAATTGGCATCGTCATTGGAA
Source organism: uncultured Pirellulaceae bacterium (assembly GCA_964640885.1). GTDB lineage: Bacteria > Planctomycetota > Planctomycetia > Pirellulales > Pirellulaceae > JAZADA01. The sequence goes on from CAZXJC010000394.1 coordinate 463, forward strand.
TCGATCACGAACATGGACCGTGCCTGCGATGCGCCTGCAGCGTTCAAGGTTGCTTGTTCACCGGCATTGCCCTTGAGATAAAACAAGCCGCGGTGAGTATGCCGTTGCGTAGTCGTTCTCCAGTGATCATGCATGTCAATGAGTACGACAAAGTCGGCGTAGTCGGTCAGGTCGTAGGCCAGGTTTAGCCCGCGTTCTCCTGCTCCACAAACAATGATGTGATCGGAAAGACTGCGAACGATTAACGCTTCTAGCCGGTGCTCAAAGGCAGTTAGCAACCCCTTGAGTAAAGTTCCAAATAGCACTGCCACTCCTAGCCAGCGACCAATTTCCAGCTTGGTATTGACTGAACCGTCCACGTTGCCGGATTCCATCAGGAAGAGTTGAATCGCGCGATAGATTGCGGTGAGAATTGGTTGCTTAGGATCGTCCTCGCAGAATCCAAGGGTCCCTAACACGACTACGACAAGAGCGCTGGTAACAACCAGCCACCAGGAGAGTCGGTCGGTGGCAACTCGTGCCAGCCTAATTATTGAGAGCCATACTCGGTTCATGTGAGAGTTCAGGGCCTCAAGTTCATTGGGCTATGGTAATGAGTCTTAGTAAAAATCTGCTGCGTTTCATGGTTGATGTTTCCGGGCTTGGAATTTCCCGATCCTATCATCGGTTCGCTTATTCTACGGCCAGTTGCCACCGGTTGAAAGGAAACAGAAACCCGGAAAATCGGTCTTTTTGGGACTCTGTTGGCAGCAACCAGCTTCCCCACGGTCGCGATGTCAAATTAATCCTTAGAATCGTTCCGAGATTTGCGGGTTGCCGAATGTTAAGCAACCTTTTTAGAGGTTCAACTTTACCGTTGAGTTGGATTGTGGGATTATGGTTGCAGATGCCCCCCAGTGAGATTGGGGTACTGATAATCTTTGTGGTTCGGACGTTATTTTATGGGTGACTGGAAATTCAAGCACCGTTATTGGCTGATCAGCCTGGTTGGCGGACTAGCGTCTCTGCTAGGAGCGGCCGGCTTGGCTGCCGAGCAAGAGCCGAAGAAATCGACGCTGCTGTTCGAAAAGCAGGTCCTTCCGATTTTCCAGGCCCGCTGTGCGCAGTGCCACGGAGAAAAGAATCAAAAGGCGGAGTTGCGGCTCACTGACCGGGCCTCTCTTGGTCGCGGTGGAGAATCGGGAGCCCTACTGGTTCCCGGTAAAGCGGCGGAAAGCCTGTTGTTTGAAATGATCTCTAGTGGTGAGATGCCGCCGAAGAAATCCAAACCCTTGACCAAGGTTGAAATTGAAACTATCCGGAAGTGGATTGAAGAAGGTGCTCACTTTACCCAGGGCAGTAGCGGCCCAGAGATTGTTAGTGAGTACCAGGTTGCTCCCATCTTGTTGCGGCGTTGCACGATGTGCCACGGAGCTGAAAACACTCGCGGCGATTTGGATTTGCGCAGCCGCGACAAGATCCTGGCCGGCGGCAAAAGCGGTCCAGCGATGGTTCTGAGGGATGCGGCGGCAAGTTCACTTGTACGGCGCATCGAGGCTCAGCAGTGTCCACCGGCCGAGACTATTAGCCAGGCGGGTATCGAGCCGGTGACCGAGCCGGAATTGAAGCTTTTAAAAGAGTGGATTGAACGGGGAGCGGCGGTTACGCCGGCAGCGATCCTCGATGACTTGAATGGTCCCGACCCCCTGGTCTCGAAGAAAGATCGCCAGTTCTGGTCGTTTCAACCTCCCCAGCGACCGACGGTGCCCACGATTCAAGGTCACGACCAGGTACAGAATACGATTGATCGTTTCTTGCTGGCAAAACTGGAAGCTAAAGGCTTGAGTTTCTCGGCGACGGCGGACCGTTTGGCCTTGCTGCGGCGGGCAACGTTCGACTTGCTCGGCTTGCCTCCAACTCCAGAACAGGTCAAGGCTTTCCTGGCAGACGATGGGCCGCAAGCCTACGAACAGATGATCGATGGTTTGCTTGCTTCACCCGAGTATGGTCAGCGGTGGGCCCGTTTTTGGCTCGACCTTGCTGGCTACGCCGATTCAGAGGGAAAACGGAATGTCGACACGCTGCGGCCATTTGCCTACCGCTGGCGAGATTACGTGATTCGCTCATTCAACGAAGACAAGCCGTATGATCAGTTCCTGGTGGAGCAGCTTGCGGGCGATGAATTGGTCGATTACGGGGATACGTCGAAGTTGTCGCCGCAAGTCATCGAAAAGGTCGTGGCGACCGGATTCTTGCGGATGGCTCCGGACGGCACCCTGGCAAACCCGGTCAACCGTGTCAGCGATCGTGTGGAGGTGATCGCGGACGAGATCGACGTTCTGGGGCGAAGCGTGATGGGATTAACGCTTAACTGCGCTCGCTGTCATAGTCACAAGTATGATCCCTTGCCGCAGCGTGACTATTATCGGTTAGTTGCCATTTTCAAGGGAGCCTACGATGAGTACGAATGGATGGTTCCGCAAGGGCACAATAGCCAAAAGTCGACTGGTTTTTTAAAGAATCGTTACCTTGAGCTGGCGACGGAGGCGGAACGCCAAGAGGTAGAAGAACACAATGCTCCACTGCTGCAGGAAATTGCAGACTTGGAAGCGAAGAAGGAGAAATTGGATCAGCAGAAGGAAAAGACGCAGATCAAAGCATTGGCCAAGCAAATAGACGCTGTGAAAGCGAAACGCAAGCCGGTACCCAAGGTGCGAGCTCTCTGGGACCGGGGAAACCCGTCACCGACGTATCTCTATCGTCGCGGTGATGAGACACAGCCAGTACGTCCGGTGCAGCCCGGGATCCCGTCGATGTTGGCCAATGGCAGCTCAGCCTTGAAAATCGAACCACCGGCCCATAGCACACCCAAAACCGGGCGGCGACTGGCATTCGCCCGTTGGCTGACACAACCGGATCATCCGTTGACGGCCCGGGTTTTTGTTAATCGCGTGTGGAAGCAGCATTTCGGTGAGGCAATCGTAAAGAGTAGTGACGACTTTGGCGCACTGGGAACTCCCCCATCTCATCCAGAGTTGCTCGACTGGTTGGCCGTGGAGTTCGTGGAGCAGGGTTGGAGCATTAAGCAACTCCATCGCCTGATTATGACTTCCCAGGCCTACCGGCAAAGCTCGCAAATCGATGAAGACCACCTTAAGTACGACCCGGAAAACCGACTACTCTCCCGGATGCCCATGAGGCGTTTGGATGCTGAGCAGGTCCGCGATGCGATGCTCTTCATGGGAGAACGCCTCTCGTCCCGTCCTTACGGCACTCCGGATGGCGTGTTGCTGCGCAAGGATGGTTTAGTCCCGACGGTCCCTTACGAGCATGGTTGGCGACGGAGTATTTTTGTTCAACAAAAACGGAAGGAACTGCCGACGATCCTGGAGACGTTTGATCTGCCGCAGATGAATCCTAATTGCACCCGGCGAATTGACTCAACCGTTGTCTCCCAGCCGTTGTTTTTACTCAACAATCGGCTGGTTCATGATTGGTCACTTGGTTTTGCCCAGCGCATTGAACGGGACGCAGGTAAAGATCTTGTTGCCCAGGTTGAGCGGGCATGCCTTATCGCCTGGGGACGACCACTTGAGGCAGATGAGCGGCAGGTTGCGGCGGCTGGCCTGGCCCGGTTGATCGAGCAGTGGCGTGAACAACCGGCCGGAGAGGAAGCGAAGTCAGAAGAATCAG
>CAZXJC010000395.1:0-3266 GCA_964640885.1 uncultured Pirellulaceae bacterium
AACTGCTTCCGTCCTAGTAGAAACTCCATGCCTCCGATGCCTTTCGGTACCAACCCAGGCTCTTTTTGGCATAAACATCGTCACCGCTCTTTCCGTGCGCGAATGGCAAGACGGTTAACTGAGCTTTCTCAGTCGGATTAAGGGCCTCATACTGCGACTTGGTAAATTCCTGGATTCGGTGGTATTTCCAGGAATCCAAGAGTTTGCCGTTGGACGCATAGATAGGGTCTTTGACCTTGCCGTCAGACTTAAATACGGATCCCGAGGTCCAGTCGCTAAGGGCCTTGTACTGCTGATAGAACGGATTTTCGCCATCCCAGTTATGGCCTATTTCATGAATAACCTGCATGCGTGCCCACTCGTCACTGCCACCAAATGTGTTGTTGGTATCTAAATAGATCATCCCGGATCCAGCGTTCCAGGGCGTGGCGTCACCGGATTCCGGTGTTCCAATCCGGTGGAGCTTGATGGTTGCGCCATTCTTTTGTTTAAGCAGTTTGGTGTTTCCGGTCTCTTCGTGAAGCACCTTTAATGCGGAGTCAACCAGTTCAACTTCCGGGTCCGTCCATTTGGCACCGCTCCACTTCACTCCAAACGGACACCAACCGGTCCACTCGTACCACGTCTGATTGCCTCCCAGGCATTGACTGCTGGCGTTGGCAAATCGTACGCGAGCATCCTGTGACTCCTTGTCGAGAATCGTATCACCGTACTGTGCCAGGAATCGATCAGCTCCCGAGCCACCATGCAAGTTGTCATCGTCCGCACCACCGAAGAGTCCGTCATTTCCATGATCTCCCTGCAGGTCGTCGTTGCCCGCTCGTCCATAGAGCGTGTCGTCTCCGTCACCACCCTTCAGAGTGTCATTCCCGTGACCACCCCAGAGCATGTCATCGCCCCCTTGGCCGTGGAAGACAACATCCCCGGTGAAATCCTGAGCGCTAAACACCTGATCATGATTACTGCCCCAGGCGGTAAGCTTGTCAATGCTCGAAAGCGAACTGGTCGTAGCCGTACCGGTTAACGAGGTCGTAGCCAGTGTCGTATCGTTAACCTCGAGATTGCCTTCGACCGAGATGGTCACGTGATCCACACCACTGCCGCCAAGATATGAGTCAGATCCGCCGTTACCTTGCAGGTGGTCGTCTCCAGGGCCACCGTTAAGCACGTTTTTTCCACTGCCCCCTGTTAGTAAATCATTGCCAGCCAGTCCGTGGAGTTCCGTTTCGCCACTAAACGCCTCGGTGAACATAATATCGTCGGATGAGGTTCCGACGAGTTCTGCCTTTTCAATGCCATCAAGTGCTGCAAATCCAACCATGTCGCCCAAGGAATTGAATTGGGTCAGTTTATAGTCTTTAAGTACAGCAATCGTTGATACATCCGCGAAAAGCGTATCGGTTCCCTTGCCACCGAATAGAGTATCGTCCCCCGTGCCACCCCCGACTAAATCATTTCCGTTGCCAGCATAAATTGCGTCGTTACCACTTCCACCGAGGAGTTTGTCGTCACCACCGATTCCGTAGAACACGACGTCGCCACTAAAACTTGAGGCATCAAAGAAATCACCGCCTCCGTCACCAGCAAGGCGAATCTTTTCGATACTCGAGATGGTTTCAATAAACGTCAACGCGATAGCACTAGAAGCAGGCGTAATGGTCAACGACCCATCTTCGATTACAACCTTACCCGGTATGGTTTCAGCGATCCTGTCAAATCCATTCCCGCCGTGCAGGATGTCATCACCCTCCTTGCCCATCAACGTGTCGTCGCCGTCAAGACCGTAGATGACGTCATCTCCCATGCCGCCATTGAGAATGTCGTTGCCGGTTTGTCCATAGAGGAAGTCATTCTGAAAGCTGCCCGTGAGTCTGTCATCGCCCCCGCCTGCCCAGATAGTGACACCACCCGATGTAAACCCGCTAGCGTCCATTTCGTCAGGACCATCGGATCCTATCAGGGTCGCGTAATGAACCGCAACAAGTGTGTCTTTGACGCTCTTATTGCCTTGAACCACGATCAACGCATTGTCATTCAGCGTTACTTCGCCAGCGACCTGCTCATGCAGTCGATCCTTGCCGAATCCCGCTAGGATAGTGTCGGCACCGGGTCCTCCCGGCAGCAGGTCAGCGTGGGGTGTCCCCAGGAGGGTGTCGTTCCCGGAACGACCGTTGAGAGTAACTCCCCCGGCCGTAAAGCTGGAGGCGTCGATGGTATTATCAAGCCAGGAGCCGGTGAGATTCGCAGACTCGATGGATTCCAGAGTATCAGTCGTAGACCAGGAGTAGATTTGGTTGTTCAGCAAGTTATTGGTAAGTTGGGCGTCACCAAAAACAAACTCGGAGAGTGTGTCTGATCCGTTGCCGCCCACAATCTTATCATCTCCCCAGCCTCCGGTTAGGGTGTCATTATCGTCGCCGCCCTGCAGTTGGTCGTTACCCCAACCACCCATCAATGTGTCAGCGCCCTTCTTTCCATACAGATAATCCGAGTGCCCTCCACCATCGAGGTGATCTGCTGCAGAGCCGCCGTGGAGATGATCGTAGCCGGACTGGCCATGCTGACTGGAAATAATAGCGGTGTTATTGAAGAAGTAGTCGTTTCCTGCCCCTCCATAAAAGACGATCTTATCAACTTGTTTAGTACCGATATTGTCCAAGGTCGTGTTGATCACTTTGCCTGTACCGCGGTTCAGGTTTCCAAGCTTGATCCTCAGAAAGTGATCACCCTTGCCCTCCACGGCGTAACCGCCCCCGCCAATAAAAAAATCATAGTTCTTGTAGACCGATTCAACCTCAATCCAGTCATTTTGGGAGTCACCTTGAATGGTCAGAACGCCATTTAATAAGTTTACGTCAGCCGCCATTAGGCGACGGTCTTCAAGGGATTCGAGGCTTAATTGGCAACGACGTTTCTTGCGATCGTGGCGATTTCGGTTCCGTTGCCGTTTCATCTGACGTGCTCCTTTTTAAGCTACTTATTGTCCGCCCAGAGTCCCTAACGTCGTTAGGGACTCTGGGCGGACACGGCAGGCGAAGAAATGTTGCGGATTCACTGGTTGCTTCTGCTATGCAAGACGCTAAATTCTAGGGCCTCGCATAAGTCGGCAGAAGAAATCCCGAATCACCAAGATGCCCGGGAAACAGTAGCGCTTGTGCTCAAGGTGGCGCAAAATCCGGCGTTCTTCTCGCAGAAACTCATTCGCTGGACCCGCAGTTGCAGTTGCTTGACAAGAGCGCTGGCCGAGGCTGAGCAAGCCTTTTGGC
>CAZXJC010000396.1:0-6070 GCA_964640885.1 uncultured Pirellulaceae bacterium
TGCGGGATCTCTGCCATTCGTTCCCGTAAACTTCTTGCCATCGTGAACTTGTCTTTGCCGAGCCCGCCCGACAAGCGTGCTTCAAGATAGAAGTGTTGAGCCAGGTGAACACTTAGTAAACCTGCTTTGACATCTTCGCCAATAAGCCACTGAAGTGGTTTTCGAACCTTGGCTGGATCACCGAAGAAAAGTTCCCGACCGTCGCGAAAGAGGTTGCTAGAAAGAAAATTAGGGGCAAAGAGTAAAGTAAAGTGACGGGAACTGTCCGTTGTTTTGAGCAGTTCGGCCAGTTCGCGACGTAACGGCGCAATCGACGTCGGCTTGGAAGCGACCTCTCGCACATCTTCTTCAACCCCCATGACGAAAGTTCGGTCGTCCCCCTCACCTGGGACAAAGAAGCACCATTTGTCTCCCTTGAAGTAACTGCTGCCTTCGGTTTTGGTTTGCTGAGGATTGCCCCAGCCGGCCAGCAGTTGATCTTGTTGGCGCGCTTCCTTTAACTGAATTACGAATGATGGTCGTGGAAATGCTTCATCATTGTCGTGTAGCGTCATGACCATGGTTTCAATGTCAGAAAGTTTAACGCCCACGTCCTTTTCCCATTGCGATCGTAGCGTTTCTAGCCGAGGCCCGAGTGCGTCGAGTGTTAACTGCCCGGCTTCGCTATCCAGCAGGCTGGCTGGTCGAACAAGCATGAATAATTGCCCGGCGGGCGGAACCAGGTTCAGCTTGAAGGGGCCTCCTTGCGTTGGTGATGCCCACAGTAGCTCTCCTGTTGGATCGTCGACGACGGTTTGCGACGGTTGGGTCTCTTTCGAGTTTGCCGTGTTTTTGCCATTTTTGGTTGGCTTGTTGGCCGGCTTGATAGGTGTCAGCTTGTCCGTGGCTGGCTTCTCGGGTTTCTCCTTGTCAGCGACTTGGTTTTCTTTTTCCGGAAGACTGGACATGATCAACACGGTGACAATCAGGACAGCAAGGGCAGTTCCGGCCCAAATTAGTGCTGGAACGGTTTTTCGGCGAAAGTCCAGCCGATCCTGTTTGGCCTGCCTGGCAGACTGCTCACTAGGTGGAATTGTTGCTGCCTTGTCCGAGACAGTTACTGCTGGTGTTGAGCTTGCCGTATCGGTTTGGATTGTGGGTGTGGTGGCCGGTGCAACGGCACTGGCGGCAGCCTTGGCAGCCACGCTTGCTTGACGCTTCTGGACCATGGCCAGGTAACTGGCTTGTGTTGCCGGTGCAGCCGGCACGGGAATGTTCTGGTCTGCTGGTTTGACTTGGGTAGCCAGTTTTTGGAGCAAGTCAGCATGGTCCTGGTAGCGTAATTGGGGGTTTTTCGCCATTAAGTAACTGATGAGCTGAGCTATGTCGGCGGGTATACCGACCGACTCTAGTGGCTGTACGGCCATTGCTGCGTGCTGTTGGACTTTTTCTGCGAGACCGGGGCCATGGAAAGGTGGTCGACCACTGAGTAATTCGTAACACGTGCAGCCGAAGGCATACACGTCGGAGAGGCGACTGCACCCCTGCTGGCCAGCGGCCAGTTCCGGCGCCAGGTAGTCCACCATTGCTTGTAGATTAACATCCCGGTTGAGTTGGCCAAAATCCATTAGCTCAGGACGCTGCTGGCAATCGCGCAGCAAGTAGAGATGACCGGTGGAACCAATCCAGAGGTTGTTTGGGCAAACGCTCCCGTGAGAGACATTAGCCCGGTCTAATTGGACAAGGGCATGTACAATACTCCAGGCCAGGCGACAGGTATCTTCAGTCGTTAGCCGCTCACCAGTTGCGAGTAGTTGAGCGGCCGTTTGGCCTGCTCCCAGGTCTTCGTAGGCGACCAGGCGGAAATCGCCACCATCCAGGACTTCGTAAACTCCTTGGAGAGTCGGGCCAGTGATGAGAGATTGATTGTGAACATGGGAGACAAATTGTTGCCAGTAGGTCGGTTCCTGGTAGTGATCTCCACTCACGAACTGCAATATTACGGGATGAGCGGTCGGCTGATGGATCGCTCGAAAGTAACCGTCAAAGCGACCCTTAGTCACTCGATCTTTAACACAGTAATCCCCGTAAAAGAACGGGCCGCTATGGCCATTAAGTAAGATGGTGGATTGGTAAGGGGTGAGAATTTGCTTGTCGACTAGCCAGCTACCGATGTCATGGGGATCATTGGTAGTTGCTCCCCTGTCAGAACGGGCAAAGTCCAGTTGCAGTTGCTGGCAAAGTTCAGCAGTGACCAGGCGACTGTCGGCCAGTAGTTTCCAGAATTGGGCTATCGTGAGGGGCATGTGATTCGCAGTTTGATTTGAATTTGCCGAAGTGGTCCTCAGGCACGTCCTGGTCCCTTACGGGAAGAGGATGCCGAGGGTGTTATTGTGAGCAGTAGGCGTCTCGGCGGTTGCCAACTAATTACCCTATAATCTAACGAATTTTAGTCATTGACGCTAAGCCAGGGGGATGTTTCTAACCATGTTGCATTGTTTGCGGTTAACCACTGACCGGCAAGGACTGATTATTGGTTAGTAGCTGGAAAACCGGATTTCTTGTCAACAGATGGGTGCTAACAGATTTGGATGCGTTAGTGGTTAAGCGAGTTCCCAGTAATACGGTCTGATTGACTGTTTTGGCTTGATCCAAACGCGAATATGGCGAATATTAGTCAGCAGCTGCTCTCCAGTTCTGGGAAGCAATTTATCCTGCCTGTTAAGACAGGCTGTTGTTGGAAAGAAGTGAACGATGGAAGCATCGAGTGCAACGCAGGTGTTTTTTCAACGGGCTGCTGATTTGCTGGCATTGGAGCCGGCAGAACGGGAGTTGTTACTTGCCTCGCAGCGTGAGCTGCAAGTTCAAATCCCGGTGGAAATGGACGATGGTACGTTGCGTACTTTTATTGGTTATCGGGTTCAGCACGACAATTCGCGGGGACCGATGAAAGGTGGATTGCGTTACCATCCGCAAGTGGATTTGGATGAGGTTCGATCCCTGGCGACCCTGTTGACTTGGAAGACGGCGTTGGTCAATATTCCGTTTGGAGGTGCCAAGGGGGGCATTTCCGTCGATCCACATTTGTTGAGCCGTAAGGAATTGCAACGAGTCACGCGCAAGCTGGTCGATCAGATCCATGATGTGATCGGTCCGGATAAAGATATTCCTGCGCCGGATATGGGTACCGGGGCCGAAGAGATGGCTTGGATTCGCAGCCAGTGGGAAAAATATCATGGGTTTAATCCGGCCTGTGCCACGGGTAAGCCAGTTGAGTTTTTTGGTGCCAAGGGACGCGAAGAAGCAACCGGGCGAGGAGTTGGTATCCTGACCTTCAAGTTACTCAGGAGGTTGCAGAAACCGGTCACCGAGACACGGGTCGTGATCCAGGGGTTTGGGAATGTGGGGTCCCACGCAGCCAAGTATTTAAGCGAAGCTGAGTTTCCGATCATTGCGGTGAGCGATCGGCATGGGGGCATCTATCAGCCGACGGGACTCAATGTGCCTCGCATCCTGCGACACGCCCTGCAGAACGATGGCAGCTTGGAGGGGTACGACGAGGGCGAGCGAATTTCAAACGAGCAGTTGCTGACACTGGAGACAGAGTTGCTGATTCCTGCGGCTATTGGGGACGTGATTACCGAAGACAACGTCGACCAAATCCAGGCGAAGCTGATCGTGGAAGCTGCCAATCAGCCAATTACACCGGTCGCTGACCAAATTCTTTACGACCGGAATATTACCGTCTTGCCAGATATCTTGGCCAATGCAGGTGGAGTCACGGTCAGCTATTTTGAATGGGTTCAAAATCGACAGCACTACCGTTGGAGTCTGGATCGCGTCCGCCAAGAGTTGGACAGTGTATTGTCGCGCTCGTTTGAAGAGGTTTGGGAGACGGCCGTTGAGAAAGCAGTAAGTTTACGGACTGCCGCCTATACGATCGCCATTGATCGGGTTTACCAGGCAACTCGCTTAGCCGGTATCTAGGCTCGTCGGTATTGCGACTGGCCGGGCGCTGCTAGTAGTGAGCGCCTTCTCCGACGATTTCTAGCGTTCCCTGTCGTGCGGCGGTCGCCGTTTCCGCGATGATACTGGCTGCCCGGTTGACTTCTTCGGCCGTCACATCCAGGTGAGTGACCGCCCGCACCCGCTGAGGTCCGACGGCCAGGACCAGGATGCCCTTGGATTGGAGAGCTGCCGCAAATCCGGGTCCGGAACAGAGTTCTGGATCAACCTGGAACATCACGATGTTTGTATCGATATCGTCCGGATCGAGGCTGATCCCCTCGCTGGAGGCGATCGCGTTGACTAGCGTTTGAGCGTTTTCATGGTCTTCGGTTAACCGATCACGATGGTGATCGAGGGCGTACAGGGCTGCAGCTGCAATCACACCTGCCTGTCGCATTCCACCGCCGAAGAGCTTGCGATGTCGCCGTGCTTCTTGGATCATCTCCTTAGTGCCGGCGAGAGCGGAGCCGACAGGAGCTCCCAATCCCTTGCTGAAACAGACACTGACTGTGTCGAAATGCTGAGCCCATTGATCGGCGGATATTTGGGAAGCGGCGACTGCGTTAAAAAGGCGAGCCCCATCCAGATGTGTCACCAGGCCAGTGTCATGAGCGGACCGGCAGATTTCTTCGACCAGGTCGTAAGGTTGTACCCGTCCTGATCCACGATTGTGAGTATTTTCCAGGCAAAGTAGACGCGTTCTGACGAAATGCTCGTCGTCCGGTTTGATAAGGCCGACTAGCTGCGAGGGCTGCAAGATGCCGAAGTCTCCCATCACAGTTTGAGCAACTAAACCGCTCAGTTGAGCAAAAGCTCCCTGTTCATAATTGTAGATGTGGCAGTTGGCTTCACAGATAAATTCGTCCCCGGGCTGGCAGTGCACTCGCAATGCTATCTGGTTTGTCATGGTGCCCGAGGGCATGAAGATGGCAGCTTCTTTTCCCAGTATCTCGGCGATTCGTTCTTGTAACTGGACAACCGTGGGATCGACGTCGATTACGTCATCTCCTACCTGGCATTGTGCGATGGCATCGCGCATTCCAGGCGTGGGTTGCGTGACCGTGTCACTGCGTAAATCAACTGGTGCATCGGGCATGGTGTAATATCCTGCTTCCGCGGTGGTTATCGAGGAGTGGGGGCGAGTTTCAAGGATACCTGATTCTGCATCCATCGCCGTACCGTAAACCGTTCTTATAGTTTACCAAAAGCGTCTAAGATTTTCTCCAGGTGGCTGTCCTCTAAAGCTGCCGAGACTTGGACTCGCAAACGCGCTTCTCCCTGTGGTACCACGGGATAGGCAAATCCAATGACCATTACCCCCAATTCAAGTAATCGTTCACTCTTTTGAATCGCATCGGCCGCATCGCCAATCATGATCGGAATGATTGCTGTTGGAGAAGCCGGGCAATCAAACCCGAGGTCGGCCAGTCCTGTGCGGATAGTGGCGACGTTGCTATGTAGCCGGGTCACTAGTTCCGGCTGGGCTTCGAGAATTTCAATTGCTTTGCGGGCACTGCAGGCAACCGTGGCCGGTAAGGCATTGGAGAACAGGCTGGGCCTGGCGCGTTGTTCAAGAACGGCAATGGCGTCCTCGGAGGCTGCCACATAGCCTCCCGCTGCCCCACCGAGTGCTTTTCCCAGCGTTCCAGTCAGGATGTCAATTTTCCCCAGTTGATCAGCGTACTCTGGCGTTCCCCGGCCAGTTTGGCCGAGCGCTCCAATTCCATGGGAATCATCAACGACAAGCATCGCGTCATATTCGTTGCAGAGTGCAACCAACTCGGGAAGCCGAGCCACGTCACCTTCCATACTAAAAACTCCATCGGTGACTACCCAGCGGCAGTTGGCGGCGGCATGCTCTTTGAGTTTTGCTTCCAGGTCTTCCAGATCACTATGACGATAGACTGATTTTTTGACGCCTTTGCTCATCAAGCGACAGCCATCGATGATGCTGGCATGATTTAACTCGTCGGAGAGCAAGGCGTCACCGGCACTGGTGAGCGTTGGGAAGACAGCTTCATTTGCGTTCCAGCAACTCACGTAACTCAATGCTGCGTCGGTACCAACAAAGCGACTGATGGTG
>CAZXJC010000397.1:0-7322 GCA_964640885.1 uncultured Pirellulaceae bacterium
CGTTGTTCCGCAGCATTCTTACTCAGCAGTTGGGCCTGCGGGGCGATCCAGAGTGCCAGCTTCAGAGGAAACGTTTTGAAGCGGCCAAATTCGCGGTGATCGTAACCATGATCAAGACGGTTAGCTGCCGCCGCCCGCACCCGGATGGTATACCAGCCGTCCACAGGAACTCCGCCCTGGGCTACGAATTTTGGCACGAAGTTAGGGTGTCGTTCGCTGGGTTGGCCATGCCCAATTTCCAGGACATCACCCTTAACAAACAACCGCCACGTCACCGGGGCTCGCTCGTAGGACTCGACCCCGTTGAAATCCCGCCCGCTGTAGGTCCAAGTTCGCAACTGGGGACGTTCTCTGCTAAAAACAATCGCTTGCTGCAAAGCATCTTCGGCAACTTCCAGGTAACGTTGCAGCTGGTAATCAGAGAGGATAAGGGCCTCGCCGTTATTGTCCAATCCTTCCTCCCGAGCGTCAGCTGGAAAGTCACTCGTCGGATCAAAAGCCTCGGTGTGCAATCCCAGCAGATCTCGCAACGTGTTAACGTACTCGAAACGATTAAGCCGTCGCAGCGTCGTTGTTGCCGGTTTGCTGGCATTGACCCGATGCTCGAGAAACTGGGTGATTGAAGTGACTACCCGACGCGTTTCATCTGCCGAGGGACGGCTGATCCCTTTTTTATTGGGTGGCATATCTCCCCGGTTAACCGCGTCCAAAACCTCTGCCAACAGGTCGACGTTAGACTCATCGAGTAAGCCATTAGCAGGAAACTCGTCCAATCGCCGGTCCCCCTTCTGTATGGTCTTACCGTGACAACGGTGGCAATACTGCTTGAAATATGCATTTACCAGCGGGGATAAGCTCGCTTCGTTATCGGCAGCCCGCAGCCGCACCTCGAAAGTCGGATTTATCAGCACGGTCAAGAGAATCGCCCAGACGAATAACCGTCGAGCAGCCGCCTCTATAAATAGGTACTCCCAACGGCTCATCCACGCACCTCGAGCCCGGCCAACGTCCCATTGGCAGTCCCAAATCGGTCGATCTCCATACCAAAGCGTTGCAGCATGGAAAGAAACAGCTTACTGGCCAGTGTTGCTTCTTTCCCGGCCTCGTCCTGGAAATAAGATTTGTGCTCACCATGCCGAAACCCGCCCCCGGCCAGGACCAGTGGCAAGTTTTTATTCGAATGCGAACTGGCATTCCCCATACCTGACCCAAACAAGACCATGCTATTCTCCAACAGCGTCTTTCCGTTTGGCTCCCGGACTGCCCGCAGTTGTTCCAGGAAACGAGCTACCTGCCCCGTATGAAACTGTTCGATCACGGAGAGTTCGGTGATGTACTCGGGAACCTTGCCGTGGTGGGTAAGCTGGTGATAGCCGCGACTAATATCAAAGCCGCCGTAATTATTCCCGATGTCCGCCAGCGCCAGTGAAACCACGCGTGTTGAGTCCGTCTGCAAGGCCAGAGCCATCAGGTCATAATAGAGTGGCACGCGGTCTACGAAATCAAGCTGATTGGGAGCACTGGGGAGCTCATAATCGACCACTGGCTTAGGCTTGTCCAACCAGCGACTGGACTGTGTCAATCGTTTTTCAACCTGCCGCACGGAGTAAAAATACCGATCCAGTTTTTCGCGGTCCCGTGCCCCAACTCGCCGCTTGAGGTAATCAGCATCGGTCTTAACCAGGTCCAAGATGCTGCTGCGCGCTGCATAGGTGGCCTGAGTACTGTTGCGGAGACGGGGATCGATTTTCTGGAACAGCAGGTTGTAGATCGTTTCCACGTTGGTGACCGGGGGGAGCGAGACACCTGAAGCGCTCCAAGAGATCATGTGATTGGGGTCATTCCCGCTGGCCAACTGCAATGATGGGTATCGGGTCTGGGTCCCAACCAGTTGCGCGGCTTTTTGATCGAGACTGATATTCGCCTCAGGCATACCGGCTGAATTCTTCGAGAGAACGCCCGACAGGTAGGCATGGACTCCCCCGTGGCCTCCCTGAGCGTTGACACCATGATCGAGGCCGGAAAAAACAGTGAATTCACTGCGCAGTTTTTCCAACGGCGCCAACCGCTCACTCAACTTGTACTCCCCTCCGGTAACCTTCGGAAAAAACAACTGGGGCACAAATCCAAAATTCAAACCGATACAAGCCATCCGCATCGGGACAACTGTTTTTTGCTCAGCGGATGCCATGGCATCCAAGTAGGGCAAGGCCATCAGGGCGCCGCCCGTTCCCCGCAACCAGGCGCGGCGGGTGAGGGTATGTTTCATGGTTATCCTCGCAGGGGAGTGTTTTTAAGCAATACGAGAGCAAGCAGGCATCGTTTCTAACCCCTTGTCATCACTCATCTTCGTCACGACAAGTGGTTCGTGCAAGTCCATTACGCGACCTGTCAATAACATTACCGAAGGATAAGCAATTCACTTGTCCATAGAGACTGCCGTTCGCCACACGGTCAGGCATGTAGGAAAACGCTCGTTTTCCTCAACGCCGCTAACCAGGAAAGGGCTATATTGCTTCATGCAACGGATACTTTTACCGACGTGACAATCTGAGGCGAACGAAGAAGCAATGAACACTAACTTCTGGGATAACACCTTCACTGACGACGACGAGGACCAATCACGAGAGGCTCGCAGAATAATGCTACCAGACGAACTCGATCCGCCCGCCTCTAACAGCAACACCGAGCAGAGCCAGGTCAGCGGAACCGAATCGCCGATTACTGAAGTTCCAGATTTCACCAGGGATCAAGCAAAGAGCCAAGTCTCAAAGTTAAAGAAGAAAAATGGAAACGACTTGGCCGTGATTGCCCTAATTTTGACTGTCTCCACATTTTTCCCACTTGCTTTTTTTAGCCTGCCGCCATTCAGCACAATTCTTCACCTCGCGTCACTTATGATGGTGATACGCATGCAAACTGGAAAATTGACTCCCACCCCAGGCTGGGTCACTGTCGGAATTATCACAGGAGCAATCAATGTCTACTTCCTGCTAATGCAATTAGGCTCTCTTCTTGGATAACGCGCCCAGGCCAGCCGCCAGCCCTCTTTCGATTTCACGTTCCAACTGCCGCCTTCTCATTCTACTGCGACACTACACATCTCAGGAACCGACTTGAATCGGTGTTCGATACCAGGCATTGTAAAGATAGCCCTTCATATTCCAGTCTACCGTTTCTGGTTGCACAGCCCCCGATGAATCGATCGCCCGAATGATCAATTGATCTGTCTGAGAGGTGACGGCCAGGTTTGCTTCCCACAAAGCCCAGCAGAATTCACGGGCCGGTGACGTAATTTTTGCCCGCTGCCAGTTCTTGCCACCATCGGCGGAGATTTCTACGCGGGCGATTGTGCGGCCGGGCTCTCCTGGCGGCAACGCATAGCCCGCAACCTTAATCTTACCACTTGGGACCTTCGCACCGGCCGCAGGATTGCAGATTGCCGAGTTGACCGGAAACTTGTAGATCGGTTTCGCTGCAGCCCATTCCTGCTCGTCTCCCCTGGTAACCAGTTTATAGGCATTGGCCACGTAATGATTTAGTGACGGCCGATCGCTCACCACGATACGACCCAACCACTTAACGCTACGAGCTCCCACGTAACCGGGCACCACCGTGCGAAGCGGATAGCCATGATCCGGCGGCAACGGACCACCATTCATAGTGGTCGCAAGTAGGGCCCCATTTCCCTGGCCAGTCTTCTCCAGGCTTTTTCCAACGGGGATCGATCCACCAAAGGGGAACGTGCGCCCACTTTTTTCAACCTGATCGATACTTTCAAACCAGACATGTTTTGCATTAGCCTTCAAACCGGCAAATTTCAGCACGTCTGCCAAGCGAACACCGCCCCAACGTGCATTGCCGATAGGCCCTGCTGCCCACTGCACCCCACCAACTTTCTTGACACGGCTATGCTCGCTGCGTCGATTACCGGCACAGGTCATCGTGGCAGTAATTTCCGCAACAGGAAACCGGTCAGCCAACTCAGCAACCGAGAGGCTCAACTTTCGTTCCACCAGTCCTTACACCGTCAAACGAAAAGATTGCAGATCAACCTTCGGTACCGGTGCATGGCTGCGCACATAAAAATGCTTGACCGGTGTTTCCCAAGATTGAACGAGTTTATCTAAAGCAGGTTCCGCGTTCATCGGGTTGGCGCCATGGACGATCAGTTGCTTTTCACCCGTTGCCTGCTGAACCGCAGACGCCCAACACGGGTCTATCAGGCCAATGGTAGCACCGGCAGTCGCCACACCTAACCAGTGACGACGACTAAGATCGAGTTCACGCGATGAGTGTTGTTGCATTGCAAAACGTCCCCTCTGGGATTAATTGAACACGGCTTCGTGCCGGTACGGTGAATCAGATCCATCTCAGTTTCACACTTTTAGCATCGATCTGCCATGTGGCCCTGCGGCTCACTTCTTCTTTCGCGGTTCTAGAACGTCCCGAGGAACGAGTGCCATCGATGTTGGAGTGTAATTACAAGTGCAACCGCCGGAGAGATTAGGAACGTTGAGCACACCATTGGCAGGGAAGATATTATTACTGCATGCGCCGCGGAGATTCCATAACGACTGGAATTTCATCGTATCGAGATCGATATAAGCAGCATTCCCCTGGTAACGAGTGGTCACCAGGTACGGACTGGTCCGTAGTGGTGTGCAACCCCTGCGAAACCAGCTTAACTTCTTCGTTAGCTGGGCCCCGCTGGTTAGCTGGTACATGGTAAAGTTGTCCGAACCACCGACCAACAAGCTATCGCCTGCAATATAGCCGGTGCTTTTGTAATTCCACTTATCCTTGGTTGGATCGGAAATAACTGACTCGCGCTGAACACTACCATCGAACCCCTTGTAAATGACCGTTGCTGTCAATAACAAGTCGTGTGTTTCACTGTAACGAAGTTCAGCCCCACCGGCCCCCTGCCAGCTCTGTTTGCCGGTGGCAATCTCCAGGGCATGCGTCTTAACGCCGCTTTTCTTGATCGTCTCTCCACGGCGAGTATTAAGCAGTTCAGCCACGAAGACACGATTACCTCCCACTGCCAGGCTTAATTCCGGGCGACTGGCTTCAAACGTCCAAAGCAGTTTGCCAGTGCGCCGATCAAGGCAGATCACCTTTTTGTCGAGAGCGCTGACGAGGTAGTCCTTCCAAAGTCGCAATCGGACCAACGTACCACCGATCTCGTCCGGCAGCTGGAACAACGCCGTCTGCTTTCCTGTAGCAGCATCCAGCACGACACAATTGCGCCCGGCCGCTACGTAAACAGCATCCTCCGTAGCTACGAACTCACCCACCTTCCCGGCACCCGCTGCTGTCGGAAGTGGTTGATCCCATAAACGCCGCCCGGTGAAGACATCAATGGCCAGCATACGATCAGCGCGGACGAAAATCCGCCCACCTGCAACACGCACCTCCGTCTTTCCCGGTTGCCGTTGCCAACGAATCGAACCGTCGTACCATAAGAGACCCAGTGGGCCACGCAGAAAACGATCTTCCGAACTTCCGCTGTTACCAGAACCACCAGCCGCATGTGACCAATCTGCTGACTGTGGCAGCGCACCATTGCGCGACAACAAGAGCCAGCGTCCCGTCCCTCGAACTTGGGCGTTACTGTAGTCACTAGCAGAATCCTTCCAGGCTTGGCGAGCCTCCCGCGCCACCCGCAAACATGCGGTGCCACCATAAGGCCGCAGGGCATGATAGACATGAGCCAATGGCCCGTCACCGGCTTCGGCGTTGAATCGTCGGGCGGTTTCACTCACCACCAGCGTGGCAAGAAAGGGGGGCTATGAATAGGTCAGGGGATCGCCCTTGAGTACCGTGATCCGGCTGCCGTAAATCCCCTGGGCGTGCCAGCGCCTGCGTAGCTCGTCGATCCGGCCCGCGTTATCGTCGATGGCGATAACGGTAAACTGTTGTGACAGGGCTTCAGCCAACTCACCGTTTTTCAACCCCAAGACCAGGCAGTAGCCACTTTCAACACCAGTGGCCTTGATGATTCGCTGGGCGTCCTCGTTTGTTGTTGTTGGGGGAATCGGTTTCGCATGAGTGACCGGCTCAGCCACGCGGGTCGCTCCAAAGGCGTAGAGTCGTCCATTACGCGTGGTAACAAAGAGACGTCCGTTAGCAGCCACCAGGCTGAGTGGATCACCTTCGATCGTAGCCTGCCAGGATATCTTGGGGGCTCCTCCGCTGGCGGGCAAGTCAATCGCAGCTATTTTCCCCGGTGCGGTGGCATACAGACGGTTGCCAGCCTGGATGCGAACCCGCAGGTCCGTCGCCAGTTTCCAGCGCTGCGGAAACTCAGCTTTCCACCTGTCGGGATACTTATCTTTCTCGCGGCGAGCCTCTGTTTTCCGGGGCGTCAGCTTAATCTCGGTGATATCTTCCGCGACGATACCAGTGTCCGTGTAAAACATCGTCTCCTTGGAAAACACTGGCCGCCGAAACTCACCGATCGACTTCTGATTGGTAGGCTCGATCTGGATCCGTGTCAGGAAACCGGGGTAAAGCTTACTCTTGAAATCCGACGGCGGTGTTGACTCCTGGCTCCCCGAGCCCTTGAATCTTTCGTCGCTGGGTCGTCGCATGTCGTAAAGGTCACCACTGTGACTCAGCAATTGCCCACTGCCTGCAACGAACCAGGTACCCTTCGGCAATCCGACACGCCCACCCCAACCCGCCGTGTATTTTTCGAGCTTGCCGGTCTTCAGGTTAAAAACTGCCGGCAACTGGGTTCCACACGGGGCAATCAATTGGCCATCCAGGACAGTCAAGTAACCTTGTGGTGTCATCCCGGTTTCCTGTTGGACCCCGTGATCAAGATTGGCGTTTGCCACCTTACTGCTCTCACCATTTCTCCAGACAAGCTGACCGTTGGTAGCACTAATCGCGTTCACAAAGACTTTCTCTTCCGGCCAGAGGCCAACCGCGAAGTAGATAATCCCGTCGTGCAGCACCGGGCCACCCCGTACGGGCCAGATTGGAATCAACCGGCGATTTCCCAACAGGTTGCGATCCGCTAGTTCGGCGGGCCTGCCACTAACTTTCCAACGCAAGTTTCCGTTACTCGGATCAAGGCTGTAAAGAAAACCGTCGTCTGACCCGAAGTAGACTGCCTCGCTCGTAACGATCGGAGCAAATCTAACTGGGCCACCGGTAAAATATTGCCAACGCACTTCACCACTGACTGTATCGAGCGCTGTAACGCGATCTGTCTCCATCGTCGGGTCATAGATTGTCGCTCCCATGACCACCTGCTGGTACGTTGCATCGTAGCGCAGTCGCACGTCTCCTGGATAAGCGTGTGAGGGAGT
>CAZXJC010000398.1:0-7588 GCA_964640885.1 uncultured Pirellulaceae bacterium
CTCACCCAAGGACATGCAGGCAACGGCGTTTCATCTTCTTGGCTTCCCGACCACCGCAACAGTTCCCAACCAAATCGCTCGACCACATCCGATTGCCGGAGACGGCCGGGTGCGCTCCGAACTTCTTGGTTGAAGGTCTTGGATTCAACGCATTATCTGGTCCAATTCGATAACCGCGTTCCAGGAAAGACGCAGGCAGTCAGCCGTCGGATCCTTGAGGCAGCGACTGACATCCGGTTCAGACAGGCTGCATGCCCCTCGCTAGACGGGGTTACTTTGCTGGCAATTACGGGTTATTTTAGCGGCTTCCAAGCAACCTAAGCTGGTTTGGAGCGGATTACGTATTCCACTTGCCGCATCATCACCGATATAATAGATATTCCTGCCTCGTAACTCCATCAAACAGGTCTTAATATGCTTCGTCTTGGTTCTGGAAAGTTCGATCTCTGCAGTGGTGTCTCTCGTCGCGAGTTCATGAAGATTGGTGGCCTTAGTATGGGCGGCCTCTCCCTCTCTCAGTTACTGCATGCCGAGGCGCAAGCGGGCATCAAGAATTCCCAAAAAGCAATCATCATGATTTACCTGGTCGGTGCTCCACCGCACCAGGACATGTACGACTTGAAGCCAGATGCACCGGCCGAGATCCGTGGTGAATTCAATCCGATTCAGACGAATGTCAACGGGATTCAAATCAGCGAACACATGCCCCAGATGGCCAAGATCATGGATAAGTGCGTGCCACTGCGGGCTGTCGTGGGATCCCCCAATGGCAGTCACGATTCCTACTTCTGTTACTCGGGACGTCCCAAGGTCAACGAGCCTCGCAATGGCTGGCCTTCGGTCGGTTCCACGGTCTCCAAGCTGTGCGGTCCAACCAGTCCCGGGATTCCACCCTTTGTGGGCCTGGCACCCAATGCTGGACATCCGCCCTACGGCTCACCTGGCTTGCCCGGGTTCCTGGGGATTTCGCAGGCGGCCTTCCGCCCCTCCGGACCTGCTCAAAAAGACATGGTCCTCAACGGTGGCAACAAGGATCGCCTCGACAAGCGAACCAACCTCTTAACACAATTTGACCAGTTGCGCAGGGAAGCAGATGACCAGCGCATTTACGACCAGGTGGATGAAATCACGGCCCAGGCCCTGGGAATTCTTACTTCCAGTAAGCTGGCCGAAGCCCTCGACCTGAGCAAGGAAGACCCGCAGACGATCGAGCGATACGGCAAGGGACATACTGATCGTTATGGTGATGGGGCTCCCCGCAATAACCAGCATTTCCTGATGGCTCGTCGACTCGTGGAAGCAGGCTGCCGGGTCGTGACCCTTAACTTTGGACGCTGGGATTTCCACAGCAAAAATTTCTCCGAGGCTCGTGACACCCATCTGCCCTATTTCGATCAGGCGCTGGCCGCACTGATTGACGACCTCTACGAACGAGGACTAGGTGATGATGTATCAGTCGTCGCCTGGGGTGAGTTTGGACGAACCCCCCGGATCAACAAGAACGCCGGTCGCGATCACTGGCCCCAGGTTGGTGGTGGAGTGGTCGCTGGTGGTGGTATGCGAACCGGCCAGGTGATTGGCGCAACCGACAAGCACGCCGGTTATCCGGTTGAACGACGCACCCATTTTGGTGAAGTCATTGCAACGCTTTATCACCAGATGGGGATCAATCCCAGGACAACGACGGTTCCCGATCTTAGCGGGCGACCTCAATACCTGACCGATCACGATCCGATGCCGGAACTGATCTCCTGATTTATCATGCTGAAAATCAACCTTTCGCATCATAGTCGCCGTAGCTTCCTGACGGCTGGTACTCTCGGACTGGGCGGATTCATGCTCAGTGACCTGCTACGCACCAAGGCACTAGCTAATACACCGGCCATGGTTCGCAACAAATCAGTAGTGTTGCTTTTCCTTGGCGGTGGCCCTCCACAACACGAGACGTTTGACCCCAAGATGAGCGCACCTTCGGCCTATCGCGCCATGTTCGGGGAGACGAAGACCAGGCTGCCGGGAATCACCTTTGGCCATCACTTCCCGGGACTTGCTCGCAATGCTGACAAGCTGGCAGTCGTCCGGAGTTTCAAAAACGGCATGTCTTCTCACGGTTCGGCAACTGCCTACATGGCCGCGGGCGGCAATGCGACCAAGGCTCACCTCGGCAGCCTCTACAGCTCAATCGCAGGAACAACCAACCCTCGAACCGGCATGCCCAATAATATCATGCTCGGCCCTCGTGCCGCCGGTGCCGGCTTCATCGGCAACCCGGACTATACCCAACGACTCAATCCAGCCAACGACCTGGGAACGGCCTACGCCCCCTTCGATCCCAGTGGAGGCGGCCAGCTGATCTCGGACATGAAGCTGGGCATAAAAACCTCGCGACTCGACGATCGCCGTTCCTTGCTAACGGGACTCGACCAATTAAAACGAAACCTGGACAACAGTGGCGAACTCAATGGAATCGACAAATTCAATGCGCAGGCCTTTGACCTCTTGCTACAAGGAGTGACAAGTGCCTTTGACCTCTCGAAAGAGCCGGCCGCGATCGTCGAAAAATACGACACTAGTCATATCAAGATTCCTGCAGAGGTTTTTGCTCGCAAACCCAAGCGAAAAGGATTCGACCAGCAAACTCCTGAATTCCTGGGACGCCAAATGCTACTGGCACGACGCATGCTCGAAGCGGGCTGTGGGTTCGTCACGGTTACCAGTACCGGCTGGGATCTGCACGGCAACCGTTTTGGTGTCGACGATGGAATGCCCGTCTTGGGATCAGCAGTCGATAAGGCCGTCGCCGCATTCCTGGAAGATCTTGCCGAGCGAGGTTTGAGTGATGATGTCCTGCTAGTTATTACCGGGGAATTTGGTCGCACGCCAAAAATCAATGCGAAAGCAGGTCGCGATCACTGGGGATCCCTCTCGCCACTGGTGTTGGCTGGCGGTGGGTTAAACATGGGACAGGTGATTGGGCAATCGGACAAGATTGGTGGAAGTCCGCTCAGCGATCCCATCTCTACTGCTGCCCTGACCGCAACCATCTTGCACACGCTGGTCGATCCGGCGATCGTCCGTCTGCAACCACAAGTACCGGAACCGATTCAGCAAGCCCTCTCACGCTCAGCTCCGATTCCCGGACTCTAACGAGCAAACGCTTGCACAGCGGTTAAGACCTTTTGATCTGCCAGGCCCTAGGCTACTAGGCTACTCGCCTGCCTGGCCAGCAACTCCTCGCTACCTTCTTCAAGGAACCGACTGCTTTCAGGCCACTGCGGCCCAGTCGATAAAGAAGTGGAGCACGAATGCAGTGTCCCTTGAACAAGCCCGTCTTGGACGATGCGGGCTGGTAATAGCGAAACCGTTTTCCAAAAGTTGCAAAGTAATAGCCGTAAAGTAGCGCTGGTTCACGATCCTTCGGTTCCAACTCACGGGATAACAGGTCGGGTAATTCATCGACCGTGCCAGGGTTATAGGTCGCCTTGAGGTTCCGGTAAAAACAGTTTCCCGCCAATACCGAGGCCGTTCCCCAGTAGACACTCTCAATACCAATCGAAGACCCAAAGGTCAGCACCGTGTCAGCGGCCTGGGGCAACGTGTAACTCGAAATAGAAGACTCCGGGGGAATGATTGTAAAGTGTGGTCCCGACAGTTCCCTGAGTTGACGTGTCTCTTCGTTGGTAACACCCTTCTGGTTGGGATGCATGCGGACGTAAATATGGAGGTCACCGGCACATGAGGCAGTCTGCTTCAGAATCCATTTCAATCCCTGCTCCTGGTCTTCAAAAAGCGGATTTTCCCATTCTTTTCCGATGGCAGCAAACTCGTCCGACGAGGATGTAAAACAGGCAACGTTGTGAACCGAGTCGTCCCACCCTTCCGGTAATTTGCCCGCTTGCTGGTTCTTGATAAACCGGTTCTTATCGACGCTTGGACAGGCCCGCGCCTCGAACCACTCAGAAGCAATCTTGATCCGCTCCTCATACGTATGTGGAGAATCTTTCCAAAGCTGTTGGATGTCCTTCTCCCGACACTCGATGTTATGCGGAAAGGCATTCTCGGTGAGAGAGTAATGGTTTTCATCACAACCCACTTCCGATACGTAAACCGGTATCCCCTCGCGTTCACAGGCTCGCAACGCTGCCCGCATCGGAGCCATGCGTCCATTGAAAAGGTAAACACGGTCTGGAGATTGATCCCGCAACAAGTTCAAGAAACCTAAATAGACAAAAGCCGCTGCCCGTGCCATGCGGCCAATCGTCAAAGCCTCGACAGAAATATCAATGTCCGGGTTTCGGCGCAAGGTAATGATCGAGGAAAGCACCGCGTAGCCGATATCAAAATTATCCAGCACCAGCGATTCGAGTTCACTGACCGTAGAAAGCTCTTCATCAAGCCGCGCAATCCGGGAACGATCCTCAGACCTGAGTAAATCCGCTAAACGAACCTCTTCCAATCCTGGAGAGAGTTGGCGATATCCACTCTGACGCCGACCAATGCATTTCAAACAGTTCTGCAACAAATGCTGCTCGTTGTAATCACAACTTTCCAGGTCGTAATCACAGACCACCGCCGAAACCTGATCGCCGGCAGCCAGGTGCTGCTCAATAATCTCCAGATCGGTCGCCAGAAATGTGGTAAAGCCACCATAGGGGCTAAACACGAGCACGTTCATCGCTAAATCCCTCTCAGGACGCTGGACAGCCACTGATGGCAACAGCCGGAATTGACCTTTATTTTCCGAGTCAGCGTACCGAAACGCCGGCGACCAGAGCAAGCCCGAAAACTGCTAGCATCCAACATGCCGGAATTCAAGAACTGACCTAGGTCACTAACATCGGCCGGATTATATTACTTCAGCCAACTGGTCCAAGGATTACACCCGGTTATACTCGCCGTGCGCCGTATGCCCGCAAGCCAGGACCGTTCGAGTAAGCAACCAGACAGGGTTTAGCAGGCAGGATGCCTGCAACCGACGTACAACATTCATAAAGGCAGGCAAGGACGCGATGAACCTATTCAATGACCAGGAACTTAGCGGTCAGTCGCTGGTCGGTAGTGACATTCTGATCACAGGGGGTACCGGTTCCTTTGGGAAGAAGTGTGCCCAAACGTTACTCAAGCACCACAATCCACGACGCCTGGTTATTTTCAGCCGCGACGAGCAGAAGCACGTCGACATGGCTCGCACCATGTTTCCGCCGAGTGAGTATCCCCAGATTCGATACTTTGTCGGCGACGTACGCGACTATGCCCGTCTGCGACGAAGCTTGCAGGGAATAGATTACGTTGTTCACGCCGCGGCCATGAAGCATGTGGACATGGCGGAATACAACCCGCAGGAGTGCATTCACACGAACATCCTGGGCGCTGAAAACATGATCAATGCCTGCCTGGATTGTGGAGTCAAGAAACTGGTTGGACTTTCCACGGATAAGGCAGCCAGTCCGATTAATCTTTATGGTGCTACCAAGCTTTGTAGTGACAAGTTGTTCGTCTCAAGCAATTCACTCAGCGGAGCCGATGGCTGTCGGTTTGCAGTAGTTCGCTACGGTAACGTCTTCGGATCCAACGGTTCGGTCGTCCCATTTTTCCTTCGCCAACGGCATAAGGGCACCTTGCCGATCACCGACGAACGAATGACACGTTTTATTATTACGCTTGAACAGGGCGTTAACTTCGTGCTGCAAGCTTTCGATCGCATGGTGGGTGGTGAAATCTTTGTCCCCAAAATACCAAGCATCAAGATCATGGATATTGCTAATGCGGTGGCTCCCGAGTGCGAGACCAAGATCATCGGCATCCGTCCTGGTGAAAAACTGCACGAATGTATGATTCCCGTTGACGAAGCTCGACAAACACTCGAATTCGACGACCACTTTGTGATTGAACCGGCCAGTCCCAGTTGGCCCCGGAATGCCGGCTGGATTGCCCAAGGCACTCCCTGTCAAAACGGTTTCTGTTATTCCAGTGACAACAATACACACTGGCTCACTCAGGAAGAATTACAGGAGATGATTCGGCCCTTTGCCGAGGCGGCCACCGCCTCTGACACTACTCCTCCACAGCAAGCCGCCGCTTAAGAGGTCACGATGGCCCCATCCGATCATTCATCGGAACCTTTCTTGCCCTATGGACGGCAATCGATTGACGAAGCTGACATTGCTGCCGTGGTCGAGGTTCTCCGTTCCAACTGGCTCACCACCGGTCCGACCGTCGCTCGCTTCGAAGAGCAACTGGCCCAGTTTGTCGGCAGCCGACAGGCCGTTGCCGTTAGCAGTGGAACTGCTGCCCTGCACTGCGCCATGGAGGCCTTGAAAATCGGGCCGGGAGACGAGGTGATCGTCCCTACCATTACCTTTGCAGCCTCGGCAAACTGCGTCCTCTATCAAGGAGCACAGCCAGTCCTGGTCGATGTTGATACGGCCACCCTCTGCATCGACCCGACAGCCGTCGAAGCAGCCATCACCCCACAAACACGAGCAATCGTGGCAGTCGATTTTGCCGGACAACCATGCGATTACGATGCCCTGTCTACCATTTGCCAGCAACATCAACTGGAACTAATTAGCGACGCCTGCCATTCATTGGGAGCCAGCTACCAGGGACGGCCAGTTGGGCAACTGGCCAAGATGACCGCTTTCAGTTTTCATCCCGTCAAAGCGTTAACTACCGGTGAAGGAGGTGTCATCACCACCGATGATAACAAACTGGCCGAGAGCATGCGTTCTTTCCGGAACCATGGTATCGACACCGATCACCGCCAACGACAACAGGCAGGCAACTGGCATTACCAGGTGACGAAACTGGGCTTCAATTACCGACTGACCGACATCCAGTCCGCACTAGGAATTAGCCAACTGCAACGATTCCCCGACTTCCTGGCGCGGCGGCGTGAGATCGCCGCCGAATATGACAAAGCGTTTGCATCGCTGGCCGGAATCGAACCGCTGGGCCGGCAAGCCACCAGCGAACATGCCTATCACCTTTACGTGATCCGCGTCAAGGCAGCCGAGTTGGGTATCGATCGACGTGCTGCCTTTGAGCAACTACGCAGCCTGGGCCTGGGAGTGAATGTCCATTACATCCCCTTGCACCTGCAGCCGTTCTACCAGCAGCGACTGGGGATCCGGCCAGGTGACTGCCCGATTGCCGAAGCGGCCTACGAAGAAATTCTCTCGCTCCCCATCTTTCCGGCCATGACCGCTGCTGACATCGCCCGCGTGATCGAGGCAGTCAGTGCCCTGGGGAATTCAGCCGCCACCCGCGTCGCCTGAATTGAAACTCTCGATATCGAGCTCACCTCGCTCAGGATGAGAGACCGAAGCGATAGTGGTTCACTTGCCATTGTCTTCCCTCGTCAAAACCAAATAACTCGGAGACAGCCAGCAGGAACATTCGCCAGCGGTACCACCAGACGCGCCCCTGGTCACCATAATGCGAGTTCAACAGTTCCTCGATTTCCGAACGAGCGGCATCCATCTTGTCGAGCCAGGCATCAGCCGTCTTCTGGTAATGTTGGCCATCCCAGGTCCACTGCTGCTCCAGTTCAAACCCACTGGCTGCCTCGACAAGCAAATTCTCGCTC
>CAZXJC010000399.1:0-9640 GCA_964640885.1 uncultured Pirellulaceae bacterium
TGGGAATTCGCAAGTAGCAGGCGACAACGCCTGGTTTCATTGCGAGCTGATGCTGGGGCCTTATCTCGAAAAGAGAGCTGGCTTGCAGATATCTGGTTACGACGCAGGGACAGAATCTGTCCAGCCCATGTTGCTTAGGAGGGTCTCCCCTGAGGGGCCTGGTAACTTGAGTGGGTGCTTACTCACACTGCAGGATCGCAGTCATGGTCAAAGTCGTGCCTGCCGTTGATCTTCTAATGATGAGTGCTGTTTGGTACAGCTAGGGTCACTTGTGGTGGCCGGTATCGGATGTGAAAACGATGCCTGAACTCGTTGAATGTGCTCAATCCCTGAAACTGTGGTAATTAGAACCTAGAAATGAGAGATAGGTAGAGGATAGTGAAGGTAATTGTAGAAAAGCAAATTGGAAAGCAAACACTTAGTTTTGAAACAGGCCAACTAGGAAAACAAGCTGGCGCAACGGTACTTGTTCGTTACGGAGATACGGTCGTATTGAATGCCGTGACGACGGGATCCCCACGACCGGGGATTGATTTTTTCCCGTTGACATGTGATTACCGTGAGCGAACTGCCGCTGCAGGTAAGTTCCCCGGTGGATTTCTCAAGCGAGAAAGCCGTCCGACAATGAAAGAGACGTTGACGTCACGATTGATTGATCGTCCTATTCGTCCGTTGTTTACCAAAGGATTTAATGACGAGGTACAGTGCCAGTGTATCGTGATGTCGAGTGATCGACAAAACGATGGTGATGTGCTGGCGATGAATGGAGCCGCGACGGCTCTGTTTATTTCAGCGATGCCCTTTGAAGGTCCAGTAGCCTCGGTCCGGGTAGGACGCGTCGATGGCGAGTGGCTGGCCTTTCCAACGCACGATGAGTTAGAAGAGAGTGACCTGGATATGATCATGTCCGGATCAGAAGATGTCGTGCTAATGATCGAAGGGTTCGCCCGCGAAATGCCCGAAGACGAGATGCTTGAAGCCATCCGTTTCGGACATGAAGCGATCAAGCAGGTCTGCCAGCTCCAGCGCGAATTGGCCGATCAAGTTGATGTTCAAAAAGCTGAATTCATTCCGCCGGAAGATGACGGAGTGCTCGGTAAACTCAAGGACTCGTTTTACGACCAGTTCAAGGAAAAGAAACAGACCGAAGGCAAGTTGGCGCGGGCCGAGGCTATTAGCCAGTTGAAGGCCGACGCGCTGGCTCAGATCGTTGACCCCGATGACGCGGATGGGGTTACTGAATCTGCCTTCAAGCGAGCCTGGCATGACCTGGAAGAAGAAGTTATCCGGGATTTGATCCTGGCCGGTACGCGAGCTGATGGTCGCAAGGCAGATGAGTTGCGTAACATCGAGTGTTACGTTGACTTGATGCCACGAACCCATGGTTCAGCTCTGTTTCAGCGTGGTGAAACCCAGGCGCTGGTATCGATTACCCTCGGTACCTCGCGAGATGAGCAGCGGGTTGATGGCTTAATGGAAGAATATTCCAAGAAGTTCATGCTCGACTACAACTTCCCGCCCTTTTCAGTTGGCGAATGCCGACCGATTCGTGGACCAGGTCGACGTGAAATCGGCCACGGTGCCTTGGCCGAACGCAGTATCAAGCCTGTGATTCCGGATCCCGAGGATTTTCCTTATACGGTTCGAGTGATTTCAGACATCCTGGAATCAAACGGATCCTCTTCGATGGCCAGCGTTTGTGCCGCTACGCTCGGATTGATGGCCGCTGGCGTGCCGATTAAGAAACCGGTTGCCGGTATTTCGGTTGGACTCGTTAAAGAGACCGAGGATAAATGGACTTTGTTGACTGACATCGTTGGCGACGAAGACCACTTTGGTGATATGGACTTTAAAATCGCTGGAACCCAGCATGGAATCACGGGAATCCAGTTGGATCTTAAGATTCGCGGTATCAGCGAAGAAATCATCATTGCCACGATGAAACAATCGCGTGAAGCCAGGCTCGAAATTCTACGGAACATGTTGGGCGTGATTCAGCGACCGCGATCAGAACCGTCGGAATACGCTCCACGACTTCTGCGAACGAATATCCCAGCGGATAAGATCGGCATGCTGATTGGACCCGGAGTGCGCAATATTCGGACCTTCCAGGAAGAGACTGGTACGGTTGTTGAAGTAGACGACGTAGGAATCGTTACTGTCGCTTCTGATAATGCCGAATGGGCCCGCAAGGCGATGGAGAAAATCGAAGCTTGCACCGCTACGGTACAGATTGGCAAGATCTATGATGGCGTCGTCTCAAGCGTTAAAGACTTTGGCGCGTTTGTCGAGATTCTGCCTGGTCGCGATGGACTTTGTCACATTAGTGAATTGTCTTCGGGATTCGTCAGTAATATTTCGGATTTGGTTTCAGAAGGCGACGAAATGAAGGTGCTGGTTGTCTCCGTAGATGACCATGACCGAGTGAAACTTAGTCGTCGACAGGCCCTGGAAGAACTTGGCCTGGAAGACGAAATGGCTACCGAAGAAAATGCTGGCGACGGTGCCTCGGAGGAAAGTAGCGAGTCTTCGGAAGATAGCGGTGGCCGGGAGAGTTCAGGAGGCCGAGGTGGTCGAGGACGACGCTCTCGACGATGATCGCTTCCAGCAGAAGGCCAGTGTCTTCTCGCGACGCTATGAAGATATGGAAAGATGAAACTAGCAGCCAGGCATTTGCCTGGCTGCTTTTTTACTCTTGCCGTTGTCCCTGCAGCAGCGGTAATTGTTCCAGGTGCCAGAATCGTTAGCGAGGTTGCTTGACTGCTGGTATCATTAATTAAGCAGATTCCTACCTTGATTTCAAATAAGAGGCCCTGCGGCATGAACGCACCGCAAGACTCCAATAGCCAGCAACCGCTGCAGAACCTGCAGGCGAAGTACCATGAGCTCGCTGAATTGGCTGGCTCCCTGGCACATGAAATCAAGAACCCGCTCTCGGTCATCCGGATGAACATGGATTTGTTGGCGGAAGACCTGGCTGAGGCGGAAACCCCGCGAGAGCGGCGCGTTTTGGGGAAAATCGATGTGGTTCACACCCAGTGCACGCGACTGGAAAATTTGCTCAATGATTTCCTTAAATTTACTCGTCTCCAACAACTTAATCTGCTGGCGGGTAATTTGAATGAAGTGGTAGAGCGAGTACTGGATTTGTTCGGAGTGCAAGCGGCTGAGTCGCAGGTTGAGGTGCGACGTTATCTTGATCCAGATTTACCAACCATCTTGATTGATGCGGAAACCCTGGAGGCAGCGATCGTTAACCTGGTGAAGAATGCTATTGAATCCATGCCGCAAGGAGGAACATTGACGGCGACGACCCGCTTGACCAAGAATGCGATCGCCCTGGATTTAATCGACACTGGGTGTGGTATGGCTGAACGGACCGCCCTTAACATGTTTGACGCTTTTTATACAACCAAGAATGGGGGGTCCGGGCTTGGACTACCGACTGCTCGCAAGGTGGTGGAAGCTCATGGAGGTCGCATCAGTGTCCAGAGTGTCGAGGGCCGCGGCACCAAGTTTACGCATGAATTTCCTGCTCCAGCACGTATTTCTACTACGGAAGAGGACTCGCTGGCTCGCTGAGAAATGGATCCTGCTACTCGTACAGAGGGCGGACAAGAGCTTTTGGCAGAATGGACGGAGTTCAGTTTTGTCAGCCAGGTTCTGATCGGGTTCTGGTCGTTTTTTACGGATTGGATATGATGGTAGACATGGATATCAATGATCCTGCTGAGACGTCGGAACCGTCTCCATCCACAATCCGACTACTGATTGTTGACAACGACCGTGCTCACGCTCAGGCGATGGTAGAAAGTCTGGAGCGAGATGGCTACCAGTGCGCCATGGCAACCTCTGGTCCAGAGGGAGTGCAGGCAGTTGAAGAGGATACGTTTGACGTCGTGGTGACGGATCTCGTGATGAACGATGCTGACGGCATGAAGGTGCTGGCACGCACGAAAGAAGTACTGCCAGACTGCGAAGTCATCATGGTCACCGGTCATGCAACGGTTCCTAAGGCGGTCGAGGCGATGCAACAGGGCGCTTACAATTTCTTGGAGAAGCCTATTACACCGAACCGTTTGCGAGCTGTCACCAAGCGGGCGGCTGAAGCGGTAATGTTGAAACGCACGAATCTCGAATTGAACCAGCGGTTGGATGAGCGGTTTGGTTTTGAGGGGATTATTTACGCCAGCGAGAAGATGAAGAATGTTATCGAACGAATTAAACGGATCGCCCCCACGGATGCCTCGGTGCTGATTACCGGAGAAAGTGGTACTGGTAAGGAATTGATCGCTCAGGCAATTCACCAGAACAGTCCCCGCAAGGGAAAACGACTGGTTCCCCTGAATTGTGCAGCCGTTGCGGAGAACCTGGTTGAGAGTGAACTGTTCGGCCATGTTAAAGGTGCGTATACCGATGCAGTCACCGATCGGATTGGTGCTTTTGAGTACGCGAACGGCGGAACCTTGTTCCTGGATGAAGTTGGCGATATGCCACTGGCCACTCAAATCAAGTTGCTGCGAGTACTGGAAGAACAGTTGATCACTCGAGTCGGAGACAATAAACCGCTGAAAGTGAACGTGCGGCTTTTGTCAGCTACCAATCGACCTCTCGAGGACGCGATTGAAGCAGGGACATTTCGTAACGATCTCTACTATCGACTTAAAGTGGTGACCGTAGATTTGCCCAGCTTGCGCGAACGGCGAGAAGATATCATTCCCTTGATGGATCATTTTCGTAAGCAATTTGTGAAACGCCACAACAAGCCAGTGAAAAGTGTTTCGCCGACGGTTACGCGGCGGTTTTTCTCTCATGACTGGCCCGGGAATGTGCGGCAGTTACGAAACGCGGTAGAGAGCATGATTGTGGTTGATACAGATCAGGTTCTCGACGTGGATGATTTGCCGCCTGACCTTGCAGAATTGCCGGTGTCGGATACGGCCTCGACCAGTGGTCCAACGGAATTAATAGGACAGCCATTGAGTGAAATCGAAAAATGGGCTTATCAACAGACATTGAAACTGACTAATGGAAATCGCGAAGAAGCCGCTCGCATTCTCGGTATTGGGGAACGCACGGTCTATCGAAAACTGAAGGAATATGACCTGCAATAGGTAAAAAAAGAATAAGGAAACGGATTTCATGGCTGACATTCTTCAACTGCCGCGGGCAGTAATCAACAAGATCGCCGCTGGCGAAGTCATCGAACGGCCGGCAAGTGTTGTCAAGGAACTCATGGAGAATGCCGTCGATGCCGGGTCTTCCCGCATTGATGTTCTCGTGGAACTCGGTGGTAGCCAGTTGATTCGGGTTGCCGACAATGGGTGCGGGATCTCTCAAGATCAATTGGAACTGGCGGTCGCCAGTCATGCAACAAGTAAGATCCTCGATGCCGACGATCTGTTTCATGTCGATACCCTAGGATTTCGGGGCGAAGCGCTGGCGTCAATCGCAGAGATTAGCCAGTTCCAGTTGCGCAGTCGGACAGATCAGGCGGATGCAGGTGCTGAATTGGAAGTCGTTGGTGGCGATAAACGCCCTCTGGTTCCCTGTGGATGTCCGGCTGGAACTGCCATCGAAGTCCGAAACTTGTTTTACAATACGCCGGTTCGTCGTAAGTTTCTCCGTACGACCCAAACGGAAATGGGGCATGTCTCCGAAGCTTTTACCCGTATTGCCCTGGCTCATCCGCAGATCCATTTCAGCCTGCGACATAATCAAAAACAGCTGCATGATTTACCTCCGGTAGACCACTGGTCCAAACGTATTGGGCATTTCTTTGGCCGCGAACTGGCTGAGAATCTGTTGTGGGTCGAAAGTGAAGCTGATGGAGTCAAGGTGAGTGGTTATGTGGCTAACCCCACGTTCAGTCGATCCCATAATCGAATGCAATACCTGTTTCTCAACGGGAGGCACATCCGGGATCGTTCACTCCAGCATGCCTTGGGTGAAGCCTACCGCGGCCTACTCTTAAGCGGGCGACAACCGATCGCCTTCTTGCGATTAGATATGCCGGCCGAAGCCGTTGATGTCAACGTTCATCCCACCAAGCTGGAAGTTCGCTTTCGAGACGGTCGGCAATTGTACAGTCAATTGCTGGGGACGATTCGCAACATGTTCCTGGCGACCGATCTAACTGCCCAGGTCGATTCGGTTGACTCGGATCAGCAGGGTCCCGAAGCAACGATGGATCCCAGCCGTCTGTCACAGCACCGTCAGCAACTGGTCGACTGGACTCAGGGCGAAACCAGTCGCTAGGCCCCCTCGACTTGTAGCTCGCCGAGCCAGGTTGATGTTAGTACTGCCAGTGGAGCCTTGCGGGCAGGCACTCCAGCTGAACTGGCCGCAGCCTTGGGCCAGGTGGTCATGGCTGGTTCGCACTCGACAGAGGCCCTGCCAAGTGAAGCCGCCGACGCGTCAGTCCAGGGAACATCACTCGGTATGCAGCTTCATAACCGCTACCTGGTGGCAGAGCACGAAAACGGCATCATGGTCATTGACCAACATGCGTTGCACGAGCGGGTTTTGTATGAGCAGTTGCGAGAGAAGATTGCCAGCGGAGCCTTAGAGGTCCAGCGACTGCTAGTGCCGGAGGCCGTGAATTTGACAGCTGCCGAAGCAGCTGCCGTCATTGAGTCGCGGGATGAACTGGCCGCGTTAGGTATCGAAGTAGAACCGTTTGGTGGAGATACGGTGCTGGTGGTTGCTTATCCCGCAATGCTTGGCAAACTTAGCCCCGCGGAGATTTTACGCCAAGTCGTGGAACAACTGATGGCGGAAAACAGGCCCCCGGAACGGCGAGAGCTGATCGACGAATTATTGCACAGTATGGCCTGTCGAGCTGCCATTAAAGCGGGAGATTCGCTTTCCCTGGACGAAGTGATTAGCCTGTTACTGCAGCGTCATTTGTGCCAGGACGCCCATCATTGTCCGCACGGGCGGCCAACCGCTTTAGTTTTTACCAAAGAAGAACTAGATCGCCGATTTAAACGAATTTGAACTTGCCGCGCGGACCGATCAGAATAGAAGAGGGGCTAGGCGTTGGAAGATTGACTGATCGCAAGTTGTGATGCACGTCGGTTATCAGCCATGAGCCAATTGGAATTAGCGAACTTTCGAGAATAAGCAGCTATGATTTGTGTCAGTATAGGACGAGGTCGCCACAAGCATCTTCTTGCCGAGCATCGGCATTTGGTTTCTGAAGGTGCCCAGTTAGTTGAATTGCGGCTTGATTATCTCAAGCGAAATATTAATTTGCCCCGGTTGTTAGATAACCGGCCCTGTCCCATCGTGGCAACCTGTCGACGTTCACAAGATGGCGGACGTTGGGAAGGAACAGAAGAATCCCGGCAGATGATACTACGTTCTGCCATCGCTGGAGGTGTTGATTACGTAGACTTGGAAGAGGATGTAGCAGCTCTCATTCCACGCTATGGAAATTGCAAGCGAATTATCAGTTTGCATAACTTTCGAGAAACGCCACATGACCTGGCAGCCATTCATCGGCGATTAGCAGCACTTGACGCCGACATTGTCAAGATTGCGACGATGGCACATTCTCCACATGATGGTTTGCGTATGCTGCGGCTGATGCGTGAGAGTGAAATTCCCACCATCGGTATTTGCATGGGTGACATTGGTACGCCTTCCCGGCTGCTGGCGGGGAAATTTGGTGCGCCCTTTACCTATTCAACGTTTCACCATGAACGGGCACTGGCACCAGGCCAGCTTAGCTACCAGCAGATGACCGAGATTTATCACTATGATGGTATCGGTCCTGATACGGAGGTTTACGGTGTCATCGCTGATCCGGTTGGCCACAGTCTGAGTCCAATTATCCACAACTTGGCTTTTCGTGAACTCGGTTTGCAGAAAGTCTATCTCCCCTTCCGCGTGCCACGGGAGGACTTGCGGCCGTTTTTGACCGATTGCGAAGAGATGGGCATTCGAGGTTTGAGTGTCACGATTCCTCACAAGGAAGATGTGATCAGTTGCATTGATGAAGTTGATGAATCAGCCCGTGATATTGGAGCAGTCAATACTGTGCTGTTCCGCGATGGAAAGAAAATTGGTGGAAACACCGATTTGCCGGCGGCGATGGCAAGTATGAAGCCAGCTCTAAAATCACGTTACGGGAATGACGGTATCAAAGGAAGGCGCGCCCTCGTGCTGGGAGCAGGTGGAGTTGCTAAAACCATCGCCTATGGACTTGTAAAGCAAGGTGCAAATGTGGTGATTTGCTCACGCACGCAGGCACGTTCAGAAGTGCTGGCTGAACAACTGCATTGTGATTTTGTCGATTGGGATCGGCGGCATAACGTAGAAGCGGATCTGCTGGTTAATGGAACTCCGGTTGGTATGCATCCCAATGTCGATGAAACACCACTCGAAAAAAGAGGCTTGCGAAGGGAAATGGTTGTTTTTGAGACAATCTATAACCCGGAGCAGACACTGCTCATCAAACTGGCTCGTGAAAGTGGTTGCGAAGTTGTCACGGGAGTTGATATGTTTGTTCGCCAGGCAGCTTTGCAGATCGAAATGTTTTCCAACCAGCGAGCGCCGCTAGAGCTAATGCGTTCTGAAGTGAAACGAGTAATCGGTGCCGCAAGGGAATAAGGCGTAAACCGCATCCGTGCGACTCTTGCTTGAAAAGTTTGCTGTATGAGTGGCAATAATTTGTATCTGATCGGTTATCGCGCTACGGGGAAGACTACCGTGGCGCGCCTGCTATCAGCTCGATTGGGCTGTGAGGCAGTTGATGCTGACGACATCATTGAAGCTCGTGCCGAAATGCCCATCAAAGAAATCTTTGCAACTGATGGAGAAGTTGGGTTTCGAGATCTGGAAACAGAAGTTGTCAAGGAATTGAGCCAGTGCTCGGATACTGTGGTCGCACTCGGGGGAGGCGCATTGCAGCGACCTGAAAATCGGCAGCAATTGTCCGGCAGCGGGGTGATGGTCTGGCTGCAAGCGGCCGCCGAGACAATCCAAAACCGGATCGATGGAGATCCTACAACCGGAGAACGACGCCCTAATTTGACAGCAGCGGGCGGTTTCCAGGAAATTCAGCAGTTGTTATCAGCACGCGAACCAGTTTATCAGGAGTGTGCCGATTACCAGGTCGATACAGAAGATAAATCACCTGCTTCTGTTGCAGCGGCGATCCACAGTTGGGTCGTCCAGCATTATTCCCGGGAAGGATGAAGCGGGCATATTCTTCACTTTAAATGCAAACCAGGCCGTATCTGGAGAATGTGAGCAACGTGTCGAATTGGCTGGCTTATTCGGGACTGTTCCTGCTGGGAACCTTACTAGGTTCCCAGATCAATCATGCTATCTATCGATGGGCATGGAATGCCCGCCGGATCAGTCCCTGGTCACCCGCTGATCCTCAAGCCCCACCACGCCGTTTCCTGGATTGGGTACCCGTGTTGGGATGGTGGGGATTGCGACGGGAAACAGCTTTGCACGGACAGTTTTTCTGGATTCGTCCGATGCTCCTGGAGATTGCCAGTGGGGCGGCTTTGGCAAGCCTCTACTGGTGGGAGATAGGCCGCTTTGTCGAACTCGGCTTGACGACACCGCTTTGCTCGCGCTACCTGAGTCACGTCATCCTGATCTCGTTGCTCGCGATCGCCAG
>CAZXJC010000400.1:0-3247 GCA_964640885.1 uncultured Pirellulaceae bacterium
GGAAGACGTGAACGTTATCTGCTGTTTTGTCGAGGGAGCGGATGACCAGGTCACGGTTTTCTCGAACCCCCTCATCCCACGGTTCAAAGCTGTCCACGGTTGAATCGGGTGGCAGGCGGTCGACGTAAATGACTTTCTTAAAGCTCTCGAATACGACAGGTCCACCATCGGTGCGGTGTCGAAAAGCACGTGCTTCGAGGAAATGGGGGCCTTCTTCCAGTTGGGTAGTGTCGATTGTTTGCAGGAACTCTCCGTCGCCCTGCCAGTTGCTGTCACCGAGTCCACCTGGCCCAATCAGCGGACTGGACTTTTGTTCGAAGCGTTCAAATCCATACGTAACCTCACCCGGCTGGTCGTAGTCGACACCGCTAGGCGTGTTGTGTGGATTGAGGCTGTTGATGGTGCGACCGCCATCAAGTTTCAGCAGTGCATTGTCACCGTCGGCCCACTGGTCCCGCAGCGAA
Organism: uncultured Pirellulaceae bacterium; assembly: GCA_964640885.1. Lineage (GTDB taxonomy): Bacteria > Planctomycetota > Planctomycetia > Pirellulales > Pirellulaceae > JAZADA01. The sequence continues at coordinate 465 of CAZXJC010000400.1, forward strand.
CCGAGCAGGTTTACCTCGACCGTATGCAGGCGGACGTTCAACTGGTCGGCGGTTACCACGTGCAAATCCGTTTGCCGCTGCTTGCCATTTTGAAAATCGTTGTTCACGGAATTGTTGCCAGCCAGGATAGTGTCGACGCCAATCAGTTCCAGTCCGGCGGGTGCTTGTGGAGTTGGCAGGCCGTAAATCAGGTAACCACCGCCGGTCCAGTCGCCATTGGCATTGGCGTTGCGTGGAAACCGCACGTTAACCTTGTTAACACCAGCGTCATCAAATACCTGGACGACTTCCGGGATATCATTGAAGGGATCTCGCTGGGAATCGGCTGCGTTTCCAGTCAACTCAACCAGGTAAGTACCGGGGGCGAAGCCGACGTTCGTAAGCGTGCGAGAATCAAACCCGCCGTCGGTCCGGTTGGAGAGCAGGGTGATAGCGCTTGCTTCCCGTTCAAAGGAGAACAGGCCGTCGCTATCGATCCAGCGTTCGGCATAATTACCGCGGCCATGCGTGCTACGGGCCTTCATGATGCGAGTCAAGTCACTGCCGTCCGCCACGCTCAGGGCATCGGAGCGGCCATCCTTGGGGAAATCACGGTTGTCACCGAATTCCTTGCCGTTGAAATAGATTACCGTGTTGCCGGGCATCATCAGAGTATAGGCGTAAGCGACGTTTTCCAGTTGGTAAGGGTTGTGGACGTCATGACTTTGGACGAAGGTCACCCCGGCGTTTCCATTGTGCAGCGTGTCCCCTTGTCCGTTTGCCGGACTGGTGTCGAGGGCAGCGTCTTTGATTTGATACCAGGCGCCACGGGTGCTGTCCCAGTTGTCCCAGCCGGGTTGCGTACCATGCTCGAGGTTTTCCTTGAGGGCAAAGTACAGTTTGAAGTCGAGCGTGTCCCGGTTGCCACCGATGCGTCCTGGATCGGCGGGGTTGATATCTTTCTTGACATGCGGATGCAGAACTGCCGGGTCCGCATCGTAAACCTCTGAGTAGGTAAAGACATGGTTTGTACTGCCGTCAAGAAGAGGACGGGGATTCTGGCGGTAAACCGCTCGATCGAGGTAATCAAGCGTGAATCCTTGTACATGCTTAGCGGCATCGATCCGCAGTCCATCGACACCGATGACCTGGATGAGCCACTGGGCATTGCGCATCAGGTAGCCGGTGGCATTTTCCACCGTCGCGTCACCGGCCAGCGGATTGTCCAGGTTGAACTGGTGTACCGGGATATCTGTTTCTCCCGTCTTGGGATCGAACAGGTAGATCGTGTTGTGACCTTCGTCCGGGTAGAACTGGCGGTTGTCGGGGTCGGGGACGTTTGCCAGCCGTCCGAAAGCAGGGGTCGTACCCGCTCGAATATTACGATTGTCATTGGGGTCAACAGGGCTGCGAACGAACTGATAATTTTTTTCGTGTGCGATATCGATTAGGCCGGCCAGCCGTTCGTATTCATCACCACCCCAGAAAGCAGAGTGAAAGTCGCCGTCGATGTCAGTAGGGAGCGTGATGGCCAGCCCTGGGTAGCCACCTGCTGCATAAAAACCTTCGGTCGCTAAAGTCGAGTAACCGTTATGGTTCATTACGAAATCGACATGGCTGTCGAGTCCTGCGTCGTGCAGGGTATCGATCATGGTGGTCAGACCGCTGCGAGTTCCGTAGAGGGTTGGCTTGCCAGGGTAGCCGAGGTCGAATCGATCGTAGACGTCATAGCCGACCGTCAGGTCACTGGTGTCACCGCGGCTCGGTGGTGGGGTCCAGACGGCGCCGTAGCCGGCCATGAAGAGATCGGGTGCGCGCTGTTCGATCGTGTCGTAGGAGGACTCAAACCACTGCAGGATCGGTGGCGCCGAAACGTCGGTCAACAGGCGTCGATCTTCCAGGCTTTCCAGCAACAGGCGACGTTGCCGGAGTATCTTGGGGCGACGGTTGTTTCGCGGAGTCCGGTTACCCATGGAAGCAATGCTGAAGGCATGAAAACAAGAAAAGAAATTGCCGTGAAGGTCTCTTTTAAAGACCTATCTAGCGTAATCATTTATTGAGAAATAGGAAACTGTCCGGCAGCCCGAGCTGCGCCGCTGAACCAGATTCTCCTGCTCTACGGGAAGGAAGCAGTATAGCGGTCAGGGGACTTTCAACTCATAATAATAGAGGCCATCGTACTTGGATGGTTTGAATTCAGCAGCCAGAGGAGCGATCTTCGTTGAGTTACGTTGTTCATAATTCGATTTGTTTAGCTCTTCGTACAGCCTGGTACAGTTGTCGGTGGTTGCTAGTGATCAGCCTGCTGGCCGGGCCGCTACATGCAGAAGAAGCGGCCGATCATTTCGAATCAAAGGTCCGGCCGGTTCTGATCAAGAATTGTTACGCCTGTCATACCAAGCCTCGCAAGGGTGGTTTGCGACTGGACTCACGGGAGGCGATTCTTAAGGGAGGTAAGTCTGGTCCGGCGATCGAAGTCGGTAATCCCAAGAACAGTCTCTTGATCCAGGCGGTCTCGCGGACGCACGCGCGACTGAAAATGCCGCCCCAACAGCGACTGGCCCCACACGAGGTGACGGCCCTTTCCCAGTGGATCCAGCAGGGAGCTGTTTGGGTACAATCACCAAGCGAGTTTTTCCAGCGAGAGGTACAACCGTTACTGAAGAAGAACTGCATCTCTTGCCATGGCGCTTCGCCCAAGGCGGGATTGCGATTGGATTCCCGCCAGGCACTGCTCAAGGGAGGAAAATCAGGCGCTGCAGTGATACCTGGTGACCCAGAGAAAAGCCTGTTAATCAAGGCTG
>CAZXJC010000401.1:0-2721 GCA_964640885.1 uncultured Pirellulaceae bacterium
AAAATTAACCCCATGACATTCTGGCGAGATAAAGTCGTCGTAGTGACCGGTGGCTCGGCTGGCCTGGGGCTGGTTTTGAGTCAGTCCTATGCTGCTGCCGGATGCCAGGTGGTGATCGCGTCACGAAATGAAGACCAGGGCCAGCAAGCGGTCGAAAGCATCGACCCTGAAAGAGCTCGCTTCATTTCTACGGATGTCACGGATGCCGATTCGGTTACTCACCTGGTAGAACAGACTGTCGAAGCATACGGAAAGATCGATGTCTGGGTAAACAACGCCGGCCGTAGTTCACGTGGCCTGGCAAAAGATGTCTCAGTAGAAGAATTTGCCGATCTGCTGGAACTCAATTTCCTGGCCCTGGTACGTTGTAGCCAGGCAGCCATTCCTCACCTGCTGACCAGTCGGGGGCACCTCGTCAACATCGGCTCACTTTCAGCAAAAACAGCTTCTCCTTACATGGGCGGATATGCCGCCAGCAAGTATCCAGTGGCCGCTTATTCACAACAGCTACGGCTGGAAAACAACCGCCGGGACCTCCACGTGCTACTGGTAGCACCGGGACCCATCCAACGCCAGGATGACCAGCCACGTTATCAGGATCAATCGAGTGACTTGCCTGTTAGTGCAGGGACGGCCGGTGGAGGTGTAAAGCTGAAAGGCATCTGTCCGAAACGGCTCTCCGCTAAAATCATGCGAGCTTGCCAGCGACGTCAGCCAGAACTGGTGGTACCAGCCAAGGCTCGACTCTTATTTGCACTGGGACAACTCTGCCCTCGACTTGGTGACTGGATTGTAAAAAAAATGACCGGTCACAAAAAAAATTGAGTCGACTAGGGCAGTAGATGAATCGCTTCAAAAGTAGGCCTATTCGCTTGTGTCTTGTGGAACTCGGGTCTAAGATGCTCAGACTAATACTCATGTCTTCCTGACACTATTCCTGAAGGAACTCCTGGATGAATTTCGCGAAACAACATTCGTTTCTGTTGCCGTTATCCCTCTGTTTCATCGCAACCCTAACCCACTGCGGAACGTGTCAGTCGGCCGAACGGAGTCCGAATATCATCGTCATCTTTGCGGATGACCTCGGCTACGGTGACCTGGGATGTTTTGGGAATCCGACCATTCGCACACCCCACTTGGACCGCATGGCCGCCGAAGGCATGAAATTAACTCAATTTTATTCAGCGGCTCCCGTCTGTACGCCCAGCCGCGCCGCCTTAATGACTGGTAGACTTCCGGCTCGCAGTGGCATGTGCAGTAACAAACGGCGGGTCCTGTTTCCCAACTCCAAGGGAGGAATCCCGGCAAGCGAAATCACACTTGCTGAAGCATTGAAGACCAAGGGTTATGCAACTGCCTGCATCGGCAAGTGGCACCTTGGTCATTTAAAACCATTTTTACCGACTTCAAATGGATTTGACTCTTATTTTGGAATCCCGTACTCGAACGACATGGATCGTGTGCAAACAGCTCCCAAGGGTCGTACCGCATTCCTAAAACCCAAAATCGAATATTGGAATGTCCCGCTCATGAAAAACACGTCCATCGTCGAGCGTCCAGCGCAACAAACGACCATCACGCGACGCTACACAGAAGCAGCCATGGAGTTCATCGAAACGAAGAAAGACCAGCCGTTCTTTCTTTACTTACCCCACAGCTTGCCGCATGTTCCCCTCTTCCGCTCTCCAGCCTTCGCCGGTCAAAGTCGTCGTGGTCTGTACGGTGATGTGATCGAAGAAATTGACTGGAGTGTTGGCCAAGTCCTCAACACCCTGAAACGATGTGGCATCGACCAACATACGCTGGTCTTTTTCACGAGCGACAACGGCCCCTGGCTGATCTTCAATGAGCATGGGGGCACCGCGGGCCTGCTGCGGGATGGCAAAGGAAGCACCTGGGAAGGTGGCATGCGGGAACCAACACTCGCCTGGTGGCCCGGAAAAATCAAAGCCGGATCGGTTTCAGCAGACGTCAGCAGCACCATGGACATCTATGCAACTGCACTCAAGCAGGCTGATATCCCACTCCCCAAGGATCGCACCCTGGACAGCTATGACCTCACACCAGTGCTGACAGGAACTGGAACAAGCGGACGAAAATTGCTGTTTTATTATCGAGGCTACCGTCTGATGGCAGTCCGTAAGGGCCCCTGGAAAATGCACTTGATGACGCAAAATGCCTACGGACAAAGAGATCCCGTCAAGCATGATCCCCCGCAACTCTACCACCTGGATCATGACCCCGGGGAAAATTATGAACTCGGCAAAAAGCATCCCGAGGTCATCACGGACTTGATGCAGGAAATCAAGAAACACCAGCAAGGGCTAAAACCGGCACCTTCCCAGTTGGAGCTTTGATCCGCTCCTTGCGTGACCTGCCGGAATCTGGCACCATAATTAATCTGCATCTGAAGACCTTTCACATACCAGTCAATTACCTGTTCATGTTATTACGGAAGACGAACCATGGCCGCATTTCCTGAAATCGAAAAGATCCGCTACGAAGGCCCCGACACAAAGAACCCGCTGGCCTTTCGCTGGTATAACGAGGATGAGGTCATCGAAGGCCAAACGATGAAAGATCACATGCGATTCAGTGTGGTCTACTGGCATACATTTCGCGCCACCGGTGCTGATCCCTTCGGTTCCCCCACCATGGTCCGTCCCTGGGAAGACGGTACCGACTCGGTTGAAAACGCAATCAACCGTGCCCGCGTAGCTT
>CAZXJC010000402.1:0-3914 GCA_964640885.1 uncultured Pirellulaceae bacterium
GGTACCCCTATCCTTGGAAAACCTGGCCACCGATTCGGAGCCGGATTTGGCAGGAACCCAGGTGGTCTGGGACGAAATGGGCAGCGGGCAGGACCAGTTGATTGCCCTCAGCGAAGGCGCGGAGGCAGCTCAGCCGTTCCGTCCCGAGATTAAACCGGTCGACAGTTACAACGCGGCCATCCTCGATACGATTACCCTGAAACCTTAACCCGAGTAAAGAGAGCCTGGATTGATGACAAACGCTTTTAAGATCAAGCAAGATATGTGTGAAATTGGCCGTCGGATTTATGCCAAGGGTTTTGCTGCTGCCAACGACGGTAATATTACCGTTCGCATTAGCGATAACGAAGTGCTCTGCACGCCGACCATGCACTCGAAGGGTTTCTTGACCCCGGATGATATTTCCACGATCGATATGACGGGTAAGCAGATCGCCGGCCGCAAGAAGCGGTCCAGCGAAGCCTTGTTGCACCTGGAAATCTACAAGCAACGCGAAGATATTCGCAGCGTAGTTCATTGTCATCCGCCCCATGCCACCGCCTTCGCCGTGGCTCGTGAACCGATTCCCCAGTGCGTCCTGCCAGAAGTAGAAGTCTTTCTTGGGGACGTCCCAATTACCAAGTACGAAACGCCAGGCGGACAAGCTTTTGCCGATACGATTATTCCCTTCGTGAAGGATACCAATGTCGTGATCCTCGCTAATCACGGTACCGTTAGCTACGGTGAGAACGTGGAACGGGCCTACTGGTGGACTGAGATATTGGACGCTTATTGCCGCATCTTGATGCTGGCCCGCAGCCTCGGAGGCGTGCATTACTTCAGCGAAAAGAAGGAACGCGAACTGCTCGACTTGAAACAGCAATGGGGCTTCTCGGATCCTCGCAATACATCCGAGTACGAAGACTGCGATATTTGTGCGAACGATATCTTTCGCAGTAGCTGGACGGATAGCGGAGTGGAGCGACGAGCATTTAACGCGCCCCCCGCAATGGGTTCTGCAGGGAGTAACGCTTCGCCCGCAGCGGCTGGTGGCAATAACACTGAACAACTGGTCCAGTTGATCACCGACCGGGTGATGCAGCAACTGGCCCAGTCGAGCTGAAGTGGAAAACCGGGCAGAGACTCCACTAAGCTGAAGAAGAGCTATCGAGGGTAGTGTTATTGGTGGTGGCCTAGGCGCCATCTTGCCGTCAATTGAACTTGTCGGTTAAATCTCTCAGGTAATCGAGAGCCTCGTCCAGTTCAGGTGCCTGGGCTCCCGGTACTCGGCCGTCCCGATCGCAGCAGGCCAGCAGGACCAACTCGTCATAGCTGTCGTTGGCTTGTAGTCGGCGCCGAGCGCGGCTGCCGATCGTCCCTTCCAAAATTGTGCGGGCGGTCATGTGGTGTTCAATCAGCCAGGTGGTCCGGGTGGTGATAAAACCTTCGAGCGCCTGCAGCCCGGCGTTCACATGGTCCGTCCGATCGATCCCTTTGCCAACGTCGTGTAGCAGGGCGGCCAACAAGAACTCTTCATCAAAAGCTAGTTCCTCGCGGGCCAATTGAAAGACCTGGAGGCTGTGATAGAGGGCGTCACCTTCGGGGTGATAGCGACGATTTTGCTGAACTTCTTCCAGTGGCAACAGCAGGGCCTGGTAGACTTGAAAACGGTCGACCTGTTCGGCGGCCTCGGCCAGCAGTTCAGCCAGATCTAAATCCGGGTACTCGCTGGTGAGAAACTGTTCCAGTTCGGCGAGGCTAACCCGGGGCATCGGTTTTCCGGTCAGGGTGCTTTTGAAATGACGCTTGACCAGTTCGCTTGGGTAGACGGTTAGCTCGAGCGGGTAATCGGCCTTCACGTGCAGATAGGTGTAGGTCCGTTCCCGGTCTGCCTTGCGGAGTCGCTTCCGTTCGATCCGGTAGGCCAAGTCCAATTGGTCAAGAGCTCCGCTTACCGAGTTCAGGTTATCGCAGAAGAGGTGCAGATCGATCGCCGAGTCCTGGCGGATGTTACCGGTCAGGACGCTTCCCACCAGCCGTGGCTGAAACAGCTTTAGATGGTGCATCAAGTTTAATGCGCAGAGACGCATGGCCAGCAGTGGGTCCTGGCGTCCGGGGCCCTCGTGGGTACGGGCCAGCGTTTGCAATTCATCGCGGATTTCTGCATTGCTGGGCAGGTCCCGTGGCTTGACCCAGCCCTTATGGATACGGCGAGCCGCTTTCATCTTGGCTGCGTAGTATTCGCTCACCTGCTGCTGGTAAATCAGGCGGGCCGCCTCCCAGGCGATTTTGCGCCGTAGCTTGGAAGAGGACATAGGATAGGTCTTAGCCTGCTTTTTTCTTGGGTGGGACCGTAACGGTGAGCTGTTTGATCTGCCCCAGCCGTTCGTACTGGACGGTGAGGTCCTGGGAGATGCCCTGCAGGAACTTTTCCAACTCGCTACTTTCGCGGACCGGATGATCACCCATTTGCAGCAGGCGATCGCCGACTTGCAGGCCAGCCTTGGCAGCCGGGGAGTCCTCGGCCACGTGCACCAGTGTCACCGACTCCGGTTCGGCCGGATCGCTGCGCCAGATCATGCCGAGCGGGGAGGCCTGGTCAGGAAAGTTGACTGGCAGGGTGAGTGGTTTTTCCTCTCCCTCGCGGTCGATGGTGATGGTGGCTTGGCGGGAGACTTCTGAGACGAGCTTGATTAGCTGATCATCACTGTCAATGTCCTGGCCGTTGAATTTAAGGAGGCGGTCTTGGACCTTCAGACCGGCCATGTCGGCCGGTGACTTGTAGCGGACGCGGCTGACGATGATGGCCCCCGATTCTCGGTCATGGTCGGTCCAAGAGACTCCTAGTCGCGGCCGCGGTGTGTCGAGGGCCGCTTCAAAACGTTTGCGGTCTTTCTTGGACTCCTTGGTGGACTCTTCGCGGAAAAGCGGGACTTGTTTCCGGTTGGCCAGGTTCATCGTGAGCGTGAACAGGAAACGGCTGATCTGTTCGAGACCGGCATCGTTGATCTTGTCGGCATCATCACTGGGCCGATGGTAGTTGTCATGCAGTCCCGTATGGAGCATCAGGACAGGAATTTGCTGCTTGTAAAACGTGTGATGATCGCTGTCCGCCTTGAGGGCCCAGAGGAATTTGAACGTCAATTGGGCCTCGCTGTTTTGCTGGCTCAGCCACTTGCGCAATCCGCTACTGGTGCGGGAGCCGATGATCTCCATCTGGTTCTTGCGGAGGCGTCCGATCATATCGACATTGATCATGAACTTGACCTGCTTGAGCGGAACCGTTGGATTCTTGACCCAGTGCTTGGATCCGTGCATTCCTTGTTCTTCGCCATCCCAGAGGGCGATCAGGACGGAGCGTTTGGGACCGCCCGGGAGTTGCTTGAGGGCTTCGGCCAGTTCCAGCAGGCCGGCCACGCCACTGGCGTTATCATCGGCCCCGTTATGGATATAGCCGAGTGGCCCGTAGCTATTGTTGCGTTTGCCATAGCCGACATGGTCATAGTGGGCACCGACGACGATTACTTCGTCTTTGAGCTTGGGATCACTTCCTGGCACAAGGGCCAGGATATTGCGCGAGTTTTCTGCGAAGGGTTGGTAGAACTTTCCTTCTTCGGCACCGCCGCTGACGCCCATCTTTTGAAACTCCTTGACGAGGTAGACGGCTGCGGCCTGTCCGCCACGACTGCCTGCTTCGCGACCTTCAAACGTGTCGTCTGCCAGGATTTCAATATGGGTCTGCAGTTGCTTGGCGGTGATCGAGAGGCGCGCCTTGCTGTGGGCATTGGTTTCGGCAGCGGTCAGCGGGAGGCTGACGCTGACAAGCAGGAGCAAGCTGGCTTGGAAGTGGATTTTGCCGAGCAAGTTGGTCATGGGAACAGGGGGCCCTTGGTTAGGGGTTTGTTGGTTGGCTTGGAGTTTTATTATAACGACCG
>CAZXJC010000403.1:0-20444 GCA_964640885.1 uncultured Pirellulaceae bacterium
GATGGTGGACCTGGCCCTGCACTCAAACTGGCAGCCCTCTACGTGGACCAGTTTCCTAAGAATGACATGAGCCGAGAACATTCGCGGAAACATGGCTTCCCCATTTCCAAAACGATCGAAGAAGCGATCACGTTGGGCAGCAACCAAGTCCAAGTCGCTGGCGTCTTGAGTATCGGTGAGCATGGTAATTACCCGCTTACCCCAGAAACTAAGCAGCAGATGTATCCACGTCGTCGATTTTTTGACGCGATCTCGGCAACTTTTCGTAAGTGTGGACAAGTGGTTCCTGTTTTTAACGACAAGCACCTGGCTTACAACTGGGCCGACAGCAAGCACATGTACGATACGGCTCAGAAAATGAACATCCCCTTCATGGCTGGCTCCTCGCTGCCTGTGACTTGGCGATTACCTGCCAGGGAGTTGCCAGTCGGAAGTGTCATCGAGGAAGCCTTGGGGATTGGCTACGGCGGCCTGGAAGCATACGGATTCCATGCCCTGGAAACATTTCAATGTGTAACGGAACGTCGCCGGGGCGGTGAAACGGGAGTTAAGGCAGTCCAAGCGGTTCGGGGAGAACAAATCTGGCAAAGCCAGCAGGCCGGGCGTTGGTCCCAAGAGCTGTTGCAAGCCGCGCTTGCCGCAGCCCAAATCAAGGTAACAGATCAAGAAATCAAAGCTCGTTTAAACCAACAAAGTGCTTTCTACTTGATCGATTATCGTGATGGGCTTCGTGGAACGGTCGCGATGGTGAATGGTGTAGGAGGACAATTTGGCATCGCTCTGAAATTACGTGGACAAGCCAAACCTTTCGTAAACTGGTTCAAAACACAACCGGTAAAACCGTTCAGGCACTTCGCCGAACTGCTCAAAGGTATCGAGAAGATGATCCGGACAGGAGAACCCGTCTACCCGGTGGAAAGAACGCTGCTTACCAGTGGAATTCTCGACCGCGCGATACACAGTTTCCACCAGGAGGGTAAGCGATTGGAAACTCCAGAACTTGCCATCCGTTACCAGCCTACAGACTGGGGATTTGCTAACCGTGATGGGAACAATCCACCGCCTGCCGAATGACGTGACCGAGCGGAACCGGCTTAGGGTAGAAAAGCGCCCGCAAATTCCAAACCGTTCACACCATTATCCCAGATCAAGGTCTGGTTATCGTAAGCGAACAGGACGGCATAGAGTGGCCGTGGACGTGGACGGGTGGCCAAGCTCTGCAAGACGGTCCCTTTCTCCACGCTCCAAATTTTTACCCGGCGGTCTTCACTAGTGGTCACTACCAGTTTTCCGTCAGGTGATACATCCAGTCCATAAATCGGTGCCCCGTGTCCTTCTAAGACCGACTCCACCTTGGCCGTCGCGATGTCCCAGATACGAGCCGTCTGATCTCGACTGGAGCTAACCAGCCGCTTGCTACCAGGGGTGAAAATCAGCCGGCTGACCAGGCCACGATGTCCTTGTAGTCGTTGTAGTTCTGTTGGTCGACTCTCTTGTAAACTCCACAGCCGAATCTCTCCGAACCAGCTTCCGGTAGCCAGCAAAGAGCTGTCCGCCGAGACGGCAACCGCTGAAACAGGGCGCTCATCGACCCTGAACTCAACCAGCGATTTACCTTCCTGCAAATCCCAGATCCGTGCCATACCATCACGATCAACTGTGGCACAACGAATTCCATCTGGGAAAACAGCCAGCCCGTAAATATCGCTTCGATGCCCCTCCAATCGGTGAACCAGTTCACCGTTAGTCATATCCCAAACAGCCAGGTCACCAGCGAGACTGGCAGAGACTGCCCGGGTATCATTGGCGGCCAGGCCGACTGCCGAAATTACCTTGGCATGCGCTTTTGGAATCCCCGAGAAACGTCGAAAAGCGGTATCAAAAACTCGCAGCACCTGATCCTGACAGCCAACGACAATCTGCGTCCCGTCACGAGACATCGCCATGCTATAGACTGTTTCTTCTGCCAGTGGTGCTGGTAATTCCAGACCTTTATAGGCAACCCGGGGATCTAGCTGGTCATTAGTCGTCAGGTCGTGACGTCGCCAGTTTGCCACCGCCTCGTTGACAGTAGACTCATCCTCATTCATCAGCATGAGAATAGTGGCATACGTGTAAAAGTAACTTGCATCCTCCTTGCAACCGTTACGCAAAGCATCTTCGAGCAGCCGCTTGGCCGTGACCAGATCGTAATTCAGAAACATAGCACGATCCGCCTCAAGGCACTTAGTCATCAGCGTTTCCGGGTACAAGTCAATCAGAATGTCGTTTGCCGGAGACGGTTGCCCCAATCCAGAAACGGTCGCCGCTGGTCGCTGGAGAAAACCAAGTTCGTAGAAACCAGCCAGGGCGGCCAGTCCATAGATAACGATCAGCAGGCGATAGCGGTAAAAGTATTTCACGATTACAAACCATCCTGAACTTGAGAATCACGGACTTTCCAGATAAACGAATCGAAATAGTAGTGAGTCAAGGCAAACCCCGTGATCATCAACTCGGTGTACAAATGGTAACCCAGGGTTGGATCGGGTGAAGTTATCCCTAGTTCGGGAATCGGCCGATAAACCTCAGTCCACCGGATCACTCCAAAACCGAATGTCTCGAGTGGTTGCAAGATGGCAAGCTGGTAGAGAGCTGCATAGATCACGCAGACCACAACAAAGAACTTCACGTTACCGGATTTGACCAGCCACTGGATCACGCTAAATTTCTTGGGCGGTGAATTTTCAGCCGCTTTATCCGTAGCCTGCTGATCCACTTTTCTTCGTAAATACCAGTAGACAATCACCATGTACTGTAAGCCATGCATCAAACGGTGAGCGATGCCCCAGACGAGAACCGATGCCGTGTGCCAGGCACAGTAATACCAGAGAAAATAACTGGAGGCGATAAATGCATACTTAAGCGGGTTAATCGCCTGGCCGCGTGCTAGACAACGAACTACGTAACACAAATAAATACCAACATAGATACCCGTGATTGTCCAACTAATCGTATGAGTTAACTGGACTCCAGCCAAGGTAAGCGGAAACTCCCAGCGGGCCAGTTCGTTGAGCCACTGAGCGCTAAACAGGGGAGACGTAACGAGCATGTTACCAAACAAGACCCAATGCAACGTTAAGTCAAAACGTCCCGTGGTGCGACTACCAGTACTCGCCTTGAAATCGTAGATCCGGCCAAAACCATGCTGCTGCATAATACTATGCTGGTGATCCCATAGTGTACTGACCAGGTACAAGGTGAGGGGAAAAGACCAGGCGCCGAGAAAGGTAAATCCAAAGATGACTAGTGGACCGATAATCAATCGATCGGTCCAACGTTTCCAGTCCTCCGAGAAACCGTAGGTGCGGACCCAGGTAGCAAAATGATGCGGAATCGTAATCCATAAGGCGATCGAAGAAAGCGCCACTGCTGGCAACCACAGTTGGCTACCAAGCGCGAACAGGACTGCGCAAAATGGTAATCCGATAAACCAGACAAGATCGCCGCGGCGACCCAGGATATACCCAATCTGAAACATGTATTAACAATCCAATCGCCAACAGACGGGTTCGTTTAAAAAGCTACCAAATCTATTATTGACGAACGTCGTGACCGCTGTTGCCCAGTATACTCCAGGCAACGCCAAGCGATCAACGACAGTTCAGACTACCCGTTGCAAGCCTGGTTGCCTGTCAAGCCTGCCGGCTCGTGGGAATGCATTTCCATTGGCCCAGCGAGCCGATAGAATGACTACATGTACATCGGCAATGCCAGAACGCTGAAAGCGATCCTTTCGCAGCTGAGCGATACGGACACTTTCTCAGAAGAGCGAGACCAGTTGTTGGCCAAGCAGCAAGACCGGTCCTTTCGCTTCGTACTCCGTTTTACTGATGCCGACAACAGTTATGGCTACGCAGCTAATCATCGACTCTGCGATGGTTACACGGTCAATGGACAATTGATCGACAGCAACCAGCAGGGTCGTGTTTCTCTTGATCCAAAAACCAATCCGTTCATTGAGTCATTACGGACAGGAGACACGCTAGAAGTCATCGCCTCATTCCACCGTTGGGACCCTGCCTACAACGTGGTGGAAATGGAAACTGTGTCAGCGAATCTTGTTCCAGAAGAATCAACCTCATCCACCGATAAAAACAGTTCCCCCAGTGGAGAATACGCGGAGGCTGAAAAAGTACTGCGAAAACCGACGGCCGCCATCCGACCCAGCGCTGGCAAGCAAACGGATCGCTCAGCGAAAACTACTTACGCCGGTCGCTCCCTAACTCGCTGCTTCACTTTTCTTGGTTGCCTCGGTTGCCTTACAACAGTCTCCTTCATTTTCGCCTATTCCTCCAGTGCTGCCGGCTGGGACGAAACTCCAGCAAAACTGGTCTACTACCGGAACAAAGACAGACAGATGTTCATTACCTATGTCTACACGGTTGACGAAACAGAATACCGTCGAACCGAACCTGCCAATGAAGCTCACGGTGCAGCGGGTAATTACTTTTGGGTCGTCTATCAGCAGGACAATCCCCATAGTGCAGAAGTTTCCCAGCGGCGCAAACACAACAACATGATTACCATCTTTACCATCGGACCATTGCTGTTAATCTTCCTGGCAGGCGGGTGGATCGTGGTCGTTCAAATCATGCGGGGCCCAGACCTCGCCGCGATCCCAAGGGCCGCCTAACCATCAACCCGCTGAGGCAGACAAAGCTTTCAGTTTTGCCAGCCGCTGGCTAATTCCATCAGCCGTTTTCGCTCAAGCGACCTGCAAATACGCGGCTTAAAAAGGCCTCACAATCCGGGAAACTATACCGACGCTGTTGAGTGCAGTATTATATGATCTTTACACAAGGGCTGACATCAATCTCTTATCCCTTAAACCGACTTCACCCGAAAACCGCTAGTTTGGTGATCACGTTCACTTGGAGACTCAACCATGATCCGCAACCTGACCCTCTCGCTCATTAGCCTGACCCTGCTAGCTGCTACCGTGGTTCCCGCCAGTGGACAAGAAGAGGTACACCTCGCCATGGGCCTGCGGGTTGGCGAGGTAACACAAACTTCGGCCATCGTCTGGTCACGTGTAACTGCACAGCCAAAACGTGTCTGGCCCGGTGAGAGACGTGTCGGCAGAGCAGGTAAAAAAACAACTGAATATACTGAGAAGATCAACGTCGACGGACTGGAGGGAGCCGTACCTGGTGCGACAGGACAATTGCAACTGGCCTGGTCACAACACGAAGATTACTCAAGTTCCCAGAAAACCAATTGGGTCAGCGTCAGTGCCAAACAGGATTTCACGCATCAGTTCGTATTAACAAATCTGAAACCCGCTACGAAATACTACCTGCTCATCAAGGCTCGTCCAGCCGGTAATGCGAAAGCTGCCGAAACGGCTCAAATGAAGGGCAGCTTCACCACGTCAGCGCTCGCGAATCACTGGCAAAATGTCAACTTCTCCGTGATCACCGGCCAGGCTTATCGAGACTTGGACGACAAGGATGGTTTCCTGATTTACGATGCCATGGCCAGGCAGAATCTTCATTTCCTGGCCGCGACCGGCGATACGGTCTACTACGATTCCGAGAAGCCACGGGCCCGCACCTTGGCCTTGGCCCGTCACCACTGGCACCGCATGTACTCTATGCCACGGGTCGTAAAATTCCATCAGCATGTTCCCGGCTACTGGGAGAAAGACGATCACGACACCTACAACAATGATGGCTGGCCGGGCCAGGCTGTGCCCTGGATGAAACCCTTTACATTCCAACAAGGGCTGGCCACTTTCCTGGAACAGGTCCCCATCGGCAAACAGACCTATCGTACGATGCGCTGGGGCCAGGGACTGCAAATCTGGATGGTGGAGGGCCGTGACTTTCGCTCTCCCAACAATATGCCCGACGGACCGGGGAAAACCATTTGGGGCAAGGAACAAATGGCCTGGTTAAAAAAGACAGTTGCCGAATCCGATGCCAAGTTTCGTGTGCTAATTAGCCCCACTCCGATTGTTGGTCCCGACCGCGGCAAAAAGAATGACAACCATGCCAACCAGGGATTCACGCATGAAGGCAACCTGGTACGAGCATGGGGAGGAGGACTTAAGAACTTCTATGTCTGTTGCGGCGATCGGCACTGGCAATATATGTCAATCGATCCCAAGACCAGGCTGCGAGAATTCTCCTGCGGTCCAGTCAGTAACGAGCACGCAGGGGGCAGTCCTGGCCACGATCCAAAAATCCAACCGTTCCATCGTGTGAAGGGGGGATATTTGAGTGTTTCCGTCTTCCAGGAAAAGGATCAGCCAACCATCGCTTTTCGATTTCATAATGTGCAGGGTAAAGTCGTCTACGAGTACAAGGAAGTTTCCCAACGTTAGTCAGTCACGCATTTCTTTAATTGCAGTCTTAGCCTGGGAGTTTCAACGTGAATCGCTTGGCAGTCCGCACTGTTACTCTACTCTTGTTCTGCTGCCCTGGTTCACCGCTGGCAACAGCAGCCGATTACCACGTCGACACATTCAAACGCATCCAGTTGACCGATGTCTACTACTCCGAGGGAGCGAATATCGGCGACATTAACCAGGATGGAGTCATGGACGTGGTGCACGGTCCCTACTGGTTTGCCGGCCCGGACTACAAGCAAGCTCGTGAGATTTATCCACCCCGTCCCCAACCACGGGAACGCTATGCCGACAATTTTTTTTCCTGGGTCTACGATTTTGACCAGGACGGCTGGCAGGACATTTTTGTCGTCGGCTTTCCCGGCACACCCGCTTACGTTTACCAGAATCCAGGGAAACAAGGCTTTGGCAAGCACTGGCCAAAACACCAGGTCTTTGACTGGGTCTCCAACGAGTCGCCTCATTTCATTGACCTGGTTGGCGACAAGCGCCCGGAATTAGTCTGTACGCGAGACGGCTATTTTGGCTACGCCACCATCGACTGGAAACAACCATTTAAGGCCTGGGAATTTCACGTCATTAGTGATCAAACAGCCTCGAAGCGTTTCGGGCATGGGCTTGGGGTGGGAGATGTTGATGGGGACCAGCGCGCAGACATACTCCATAAAGACGGCTGGTTCCAGCAGCCCGCATCGCTGGCTAACGATCCCAAGTGGAAACTTCACCGCTTTGAATTCGCCTCTCCTGGCGGAGCTGAAATGCACGTTTACGACGTCGATGGAGATGGCAACAACGATGTTATTACGAGTTTGGCCGCACACGAATTTGGCCTGGCCTGGTACGAACACCTCAAAGATGGCAAGAACATTACGTTTCGCAAGCACCTAATCATGGGATCCAAGGCCAGCGAAAATCGTTATGGCCTCTTCTTTAGCGAACTGCACACGGTAAACCTGGCTGACATGGATGGGGATGGATTGAAAGACATCGTCACTGGAAAAACCTACTGGTCTCATCACAAGCAAAGTTCACTGTGGGATGCAGGGGCCGTGGCCTACTGGTTCAAACTGGTCCGGACCGACGAAGGTGTGAATTGGATTCCTTACCAGGCAGACGACGATTGCGGCGTGGGACGGCAGGTTATTGTCGGCGACATGAATGGTGATCGCTTACCAGACATCGTCGCCGGCGGCATGAAAGGTTGTCACGTACTCATTCACCAACGGCAGGAAGTCGATCAGGCCACCTGGGAAAAAGCTCAACCCCAACCTCCAAAAGAGATCAAGGCGGGACTAAGTCCCCAGGAGGCCGCCCGGCATATGACAGTTCCCAACGGCTTTCATGTCGACCTGGCCGCTGGAGAACCCCAGGTTCATCAGCCGATTGCCTTTACCTACGACCACCGTGGACGGTTATGGGTCGCGGAAGCTCATACCTACCCCGTTCGAGCTGCGGAAGGTCAGGGTAAAGACAAGATTATTATTCTTGAGGACACGACCGGTGACGGAAAACTTGACTCACGGAAAGTTTTCATGGAGGGCCTCAACCTGGTGAGTGGCCTGGAAGTCGGCTTTGGGGGAGTTTGGGTAGGAGCAGCACCCTACCTGATGTTCATTCCCGATAAAGACGGAGACGATCGTCCTGACGGTAAACCACAAATTTTACTGGACGGTTTCGGCTACCAGGACACGCATGAAACGCTCAATGCCTTCATCTGGGGACCGGATGGCTGGCTGTACGGGTGCCATGGCGTCTTCACCCATTCGCGTGTCGGTAAACCGGGAACACCGGACGACCAGCGGACACCGGTCAACGCCGCCGTCTGGCGTTATCATCCCACGCGTCATGTGTTTGACGTTTTTGCACGCGGCAGCAGTAACCCCTGGGGAGTCGATTTTGATCAATACGGCCAAGCCTTTATTACTGCCTGCGTCATTCCCCACCTGTTTCACGTAATCCAGGGTGCACGCTACCAGCGGCAGGGCGGACAACATTTTAATCCCTACCTGTATGACGATCTCAAGACAATCGCCGATCATGCCCACTACGTCGGCAACATCCGCAACCATGCCTGGTGGGGTGGTAAGGAACCGATCTTACCCTCCAACACGTCATCTGCGGGAGGTGGACACGCTCATTGTGGTGCCATGATCTACCTGGGAGACAACTGGCCAGAAAAATATCGAGACCACATTTACTTTAACAACGTCCACGGCAATCGCGTGAACAGCGACATTCTTGAGCAGACTGGAAGTGGCTTTGTTGGCCATCACGGCAAGGACCTGCTGCTTGCCAATGATCAGTGGTTTCGCGGCATTAATCTCAAGTATGGTCCGGATGGTTCAGTTCACCTCATCGATTGGTACGACAAGAATGCGTGCCACCGTCGAACACCTGAAATCTGGGATCGCACCAACGGCCGCATCTATCGCATTCGTTACGGTGAAACAAAGCATCGGGCAGTTAACCTGAGTAAGTTAACCAATCCCGAACTCGTCAAATTACAACTTCACCAGAACGAATGGTATGTTCGCACGTCACGCAGGCTGCTCCAGGAACGACTGGCTGCGGTTTGGAAGAGTGACGACAGTGCCAAGATGGCGATGAGCCGGGAAATCCTCGAACCGCTGCGAGAAATCATGAGCCACCACGAAGATCCCACCAGGCAACTTCGCGCTATGTGGACTCTTCATGCTATGGGCGTGTTAACACTGGGCAATTGCCTTGATCAACTGAACAGTCCCCATGAATACGTCCGTGGCTGGGCAATTCAATTAATGACGGAACGTTGTTTGAAAACGGGCACGCAATTAAGTGGTCCAGCCTATCGACGATACACCGAACTGGCCAGGCAGGACCCCTCACCTGTCGTCCGACTTTACCTGGCTTCCGCATTACAAAAGATACCGGCAAAACAACGCTGGTCGATCGCCGCTGGATTGCTGCTTCACGCAAAAGATGCCGACGATCAAAACCTGCCCCTGATGATCTGGTACGGAATCGAACCGCTGGTAACAAAAGATGTCAAACGAGCTCTGGCGATGAGTGATACGAGCCAGATTCCACTACTCAAGCGATACATTATTCGCCGGGCAGCGACGGACAACGAGGCGTTGGAGTTTGTTATCAATCGGCTAAACCAGGCGACCTCCAGCGAAGAGCAACTTCTTTTCCTGGAAGAAATCCTGGCGGCTTTTCAGGGACGGGTTAATATCCCAGCACCGCCAGCCTGGCAGACAGCTTACGAGAAATTAAGCCAAAGTAATGAGCTCACAGTGCGCAACCAGGCCGATCAAGTTGCCGTCGCCCTGGGAGACCGACGAATTTTTCCCAAGCTGCGAAAATTACTGATTGATCCAAAACAGGAAGTAGGTAAACGACAGCAGGCGATGGAGATGCTGATTCGTGGCCGAGACCAGCAGGCCGCCCCAGTCCTGCAAACGGTGATCACTGTACAGGCACTGCGTGGGGCCGCCATCCGTGCCCTGGCAGCTTACGATGATCCAGAAACTCCCCAGGTGCTGCTGAAATCATACGGGCAGTTGACTGGTTCCGAGCGACGAGACGCCATCAACACGCTGGTCTCCCGGCCAACCTACGCCCTGGCGCTGCTCGATGCGGTCAAGGAGAAGCTGGTACCCCGGACCGACATTCACGCCTACAACATCCGGCAACTGGTGAGGTTCGACCACGAGATTCTCCGTAAACGAATTGCCAGCGAATGGGGACAGGTACGTGCAACTAGTGTGGAAAAACGGGCGCAGATCAACCGGTACACAACCTACCTGACACCTGCGCGGCTTAAGAAAGCAGACCTGGCAATGGACGGCGATTGTTCGCCAAATCTTGCGCCACCTGCCACACCCTGTTTGATACGGGCGGTAAGATCGGCCCCAATCTGACTGGCTCCAACCGCATCAACATCGACTACATCCTGGAAAACATGGTCGACCCGAGTGCGGTTCTGGGCAAGGACTATCGGATGACAGTCATCGCTACCACCGACGGCCGCGTGATTTCCGGACTGATCCAGAAAGAGACAGACAGCGCGCTCACGTTGCGAACAATTAATGACACCATCGTGATTGCCAAGGATGCCATCGATGCTCGTCAACTTTCTCAACAATCAATGATGCCCGAAGGACAATTAAAACAACTATCGCTGCTGCAGATCCGAGACCTGGTCGGTTACCTGGCCACTGACACCCAGGTTCCGCTGCAAGGCCCCAATGCGCCCATTGACTCCAAAACCGGGCGTGTTCCCGACGCGCTTGAAGCTGAAAAAATGAAGGTCGTCGGTAAACCACCGGGGCGAGCTCGTAGTCAGTCGATGGGTAAGTTTTCCGGGGGCCGTTGGAGTGGTGCAGAACAACTCTGGTGGACCGGCGCCAATCCCGGGGATCGGTTGACACTGGAACTTCCGGTCAGGGAAGCGGGCGCTTACAACCTGGAGGTCGTCCTCAGCCGATCCCGTGACTACGGAATCGTCCAGTTGCTACTGGACAACCGACCATTGGGAGGTCCCATCGATCTCTACAATTCGCCGAAAGTGATCACCACCGGTGTTCTTACCTTCGGCCCTCTGGACATCAGCTCCGGAAAGCACCAGTTCACCATTCAGATCGTGGGATCTCATCCCAAGGCGATCAAATCCTATATGATGGGACTTGATTATCTACGTTTACAGCCAGTGGCACCTGCTACCAAGTAAGCCAAAACCGTTCACTGACGGAGAGAAAAACGCATGCGAAGAATATCCCTGGTCCTACTCTCTACAATCCTCCTGCCGCTGCAACCTAATCTTGCCGACGAACTGCCGATCGCCAGCGATGCGCAGCTAACACTGCATAACCGAGTGGCATTTACCGAGGGGCCAGTCTGGCATCCCAGCGGTAACGTCTATTTCAGTGACATCGCTAACAGCCGCATCATGCGACAAGATCGCAATGGAGAGCTGCATGTCTTTCGTACTCCGTCCGGACGCACCAATGGAATGGTTTTCGATCTGCAAGGACGATTGATCGCCTGTGAAGGAGGTGGCTACGGGAGCAATCGGCGTTTAACACGGACCGAGCATGACGGCACGATTACCGTGCTAGCCCACAGTTACCAGGGGAAACGCATTAACTCTCCCAACGACGTCACGATTGACTCCAAGGGTCGCCTGTATTTTTCAGACCCCCGTTACGGGATCCGCTCCGACCTGGAACAATTCGATGACAAAGGTCGTGCTGTGGAAGGTATCTACCGGATTGATGATGTCGACAAGGTTTCCCGGATTATTACGCACGAGGTAATTCGCCCTAATGGCCTGGCCATATCACCTGATGATCGCTACCTGTTTGTGGCCGAGAACGTCAACAGTGGCAAGGATCCACAAAACCGTAAACTGTGGCGATTCAATTTAACTCCCGCAGGATCGGTGGTAGCTGGCAGTCGCAAGCTATTATTTGACTGGGGCCAAGATCGAGGACCCGATGGCATGGCCATCGACCAGCAAGGCCGACTCTATGTCGCTGCCGGATTCAATTTCCCCCAGTCGCCCGGTGAAGCGGTCAAAAAATACAAGGCGGGCATTTACGTCATTTCCCCAGCCGGCAAACTGGTCCAGTTTATTCCAGTACCGATCGACATGATTACCAATTGCGCTTTCGGCGGCGCCGATCGCAAAACGCTCTACATCACCGCCGGCCACAAGTTGTGGAGTATCCAGACGAATACCCCCGGCCACCTGGCCTGGCCACCGTTAAAGTGAGCACTTTCGCCTAATCTCGTTCTTGGCAAATACTCCCACCTCGAGAACTTACCTGATGCCAGCCACCATCCATCAATCGATACTGCTTCTACTTGTGCTTGTTACCTGGGGGCCAAGCCGTCTGCAGGGCGCGCCGCCCGCTGTAACACAACCCTACGGAATCGCACAACGGACAGCCTGGGAAACTTCCCGGATCAAAGGTTCTCCTGCCCCACCTCTCCCCTACCGGGCAGAAAGGATTTATTCGAAGCAGGTATTCACAAAACCTGTGGAGGCTGTATTTTTTCCAGCCAGCGACCGTCTCTGTGTCGTGGAACAAGCGGGCAGCATTCACCTGTTGCCCGGCGATCCGGGAGCAGCTGGCACTAGCCTCATGTTCGATGGTGGCCGTCAAATCGACGGCCTGACCGCTATCTATGGTCTGGCCTTTGACCCTAATTTTTCCCGCAACCGGTACTGTTACATTGCTTATATCCTGGCAAAAGATCTTCCTACGGGAACACATGTTTCTCGCTTTCGAGTCACCGACACCTCACCACCACGGATCGATCCTGCCTCGGAAACTGTCTTACTTCGTTGGCGGTCAGGAGGCCATAACGGCGGTTCATTGAAGTTTGGCCCCGACGGTTATCTCTACATTTCCACCGGGGACGGTTCCCCGCCTTCCCCGCCGGACATCCACAAGACGGGACAGGACAACAGCGACTTGCTTGGCTCTGTTCTGCGAATCGATGTCAGGCGACCCGAAAAGGGACTCCCCTACTCGATCCCGCAAGATAACCCATTTGCCGGACAAGAGAATGTGCGGGAAGAAGTCTGGGCCTACGGATTCCGCAATCCCTGGAGAATGAGTTTCGATCGTCAGCGAGGGGATCTCTGGCTGGGAGATGTCGGCTGGCAGCTTTGGGAAATGGTCCATCGCGTAGAAGCAGGTGGCAATTACGGCTGGAGTATCGTGGAAGGTCCTCAATCGGTTCACCCGGAAGGAGAACGAGGTCCGACACCGATCTCTGCGGCCGTCAGAAGCTATCCGCGATCAGAAGGCGCTTCGGTCACCGGCGGCTACTTCTATTACGGAAAACGATTACCACAACTCAAGGGATCCTACATTTACGGTGACTATGTGACCGGCAAGATCTGGGCCCTGCGACACGATGGTAAAAAGATGACATCGCATCGCGAACTGACTGCCACCACCTTTGCAATCATTGCCTTCTATGAAACTTCCGACGGGGAAATCGCCTTCCTGGACTACAACGGGGGAACGATTCAGCAACTGGTTCCCAACCAGCAAACAGATACCTCAGCTACTTTTCCCCGTACTCTCAGTGCCACCGGCCTCTTTCGCTCGGTCAAGAACCATCAACCGGCGCCCGGTGTCGTCCCTTTTTCGATTAATGCGCCCCAGTGGCAGGATCATGCAACGGCTGAATATCTGGTCGCAATTCCCGGCACTGGATCGGCAAGCTTGCGAATACCAACAACCCGAGTCCCCTTGGACTGGGGAATATTTCCCAAGGACATGGTCCTGGTAAAAACACTGACGCTGGAAATGGAACACGGAAACCCGGCCAGTAGACGCAGGATTGAAACCCAGTTACTTCACCTGCAAGGTAATACCTGGCGAGGCAATTCCGGGGAATGGTCCGGTTACACATATATCTGGAACGCAGCGCAGACTGAAGCTACCCTGGCCCCTGCCGGTGGCACAGACTTGGAATTTTCAGTGCGTGATCCAGCGGCTCCTGGCGGAAAACGACAGCACCGCTGGCACGTCGCCAGTCGTACCGAATGTTACCAATGCCACAATCCCTGGACTGGCTACCGGCTGGCCTTTACCCCGGCCCAACTCAATAAGCTCCACGACTACGATGGAACCCACGACAGACAGTTAAGGACGTTAAAGCATATCGGGATCATTTCTGACGTTACCTTGGAGTCAGACAGCAAGGCAACACCTGCCCCTTCCCAAGACCAGGCTTTCTCACGACTGGTCAACCCGCACGATCACGATGCCCGTCTTGATGCCCGGGCCCGTTCCTACCTGCACGTTAACTGTGCCCATTGCCATCGCTTTGGTGGAGGTGGTACGGCAACGGTCAACTTACGCTACGCTACGCCACTAGCCGAAACAGGACTGATCAACGTTCGTCCAACCCAGGGGACATTTAAGCTCCCGCATGCACGGCTGGTTTCGCCTGGCGATCCCCACCATTCCGTCCTCTACTATCGAGTGGCAAAACTGGGTAAGGGTCGGATGCCTTACGTCGGCTCTCAGATGGTCGACCAGCAAGGTGTGGGATTATTGAGAAAGTGGATCGCTGAACTAACGAAGCCCGACACCAGGGCCAACCCGGGACTCGACCAGCTACGTAAAGAACAGCAAGCGGCCCTTAAGCAACTGGGCGAAGGAAAACCGTTTAAATCACTGGTCGACCAATTGCTGGCAACCAGCACCGGTGCCCTGCGGCTGATGGAAAGCGTGGAGCAGAATCGGCTACCAGCGACAACCCGCAAAGAAATTCTTGATCTCGCAGTCGGTCACCCGCAGCCACACATTCGCGAGTTGTTTGAACGATTCATTCCCAATGACCAGCGCCCGCAACGGTTAGGCAGCCTGGTCAGTCCAGCTCAAATCCTTTCGCTAGCCGGAGACGTCTCGCGAGGAGCACAATTGTTTGCCGCTACCGAGGGAGTCCAGTGCAAAAGCTGCCATCAAATCAACAAAGTGGGTACGGCCATTGGCCCCGATTTAAGTCACGTGGGCAAACAGTTGACGCGTAGCCAGATTCTGCAGAGCATCCTAAAACCCTCCGAGAAGATAAATCCCAAGTTCGTCACCTACCTGGCAGAGACCAGCCAGGGGCGTGTCGTGACCGGCCTGCTCGTGGAAAAAACCAAGCAGCGCGTCGTCCTTCGTGATGCGCGTAACCAGCGAATTGAAATCCAGGCCCCGGACATCGAATTACTCGTTCCCCAGCCCAAGTCGCTGATGCCTGATCTATTGTTCAAGGATTTAAGCGCAAAGCAATTGGCAGATCTAATTGCCTACTTGGAGAGCCTCAAGTAGCTATCCATGACAGAC
This sequence comes from uncultured Pirellulaceae bacterium, assembly GCA_964640885.1. Taxonomy (GTDB): domain Bacteria; phylum Planctomycetota; class Planctomycetia; order Pirellulales; family Pirellulaceae; genus JAZADA01. The sequence goes on from CAZXJC010000403.1 coordinate 15,232, forward strand.
GATGGCGGCAGTCGCATCCCAGCGAAACATATGATAGCTTGAAGGGTTACATAGAGCGGCAACCTCGCTTCCATAATTTAATTGAACCTCTTCTCGAAATAACATCATGATCCAAGTACGCACCCTCTCCTTTTGGGGACTTCTCGTTCTTGCCACAGCTACCCTGGCCATGGCCCAACAAAATCCTCGTCAGCCTGGTGGTGGACAACCTGGTTTCGGCCCTCCTGGCGGAGGCCCACCCGGTGGTGGTCCCGGAGCTTCTCGCAACCGAGCACTGGTTAAACAATTCGATAAAGACCAGGACGGAAAACTGAGTGACCAGGAACGCTTGGCTGCGCGCCGCTATGTACAAGAAAATCCAGCCCCGCGTCGAGGAGGCCGTGGTGGACGTGGTGGTCCTCCAGGTCCCGTGGCCCCCCCGGAAGCTGGTCGCAAAGTATCACCAAAACAGATCAAGAATTATCCCCAGAAAAAGTTGTACGATGAATCGATTCTGCGAACATTCTTCCTGGAATTCAAACAAGAAGACTGGGAAAAGGAATTGGCCGATTTCTACCGTACGGACGTTGAAGTACCGGCTCGCTTAACGGTGGACGGTAAAATCTATCCCGACGTCGGTGTTGCCTTTCGCGGCAATTCCTCTTTCTTTGGTGTTCGGGAGGGACAAAAACGCTCCTTTAATATCACGCTCGATTATGACGACAAGGACCAGAACCTCTACGGCTACCGGACAATCAACCTGCTCAACGCTCACTCTGATCCATCGTTTCAGCGAACGGTCCTGTACAGTCACATTGCCCGACATTACACGGCCGCACCCAAGGCCAACTTTGTACACGTCGTTGTCAACGGTGAAAGCTGGGGGATCTACATCAACGACCAGCAGTACAACAAGGATTTCATCAACGATTGGTTTGCGCGGCGAGATGGCGTTCGCTGGAAAATACCAGCCGGTCCCACTGGCCGTTCATTAACCTATGAAGGTGACAAGCGGGAAGACTACTGGGGCTTCGAGTTGAAATCGAAAGATACTCCCAAAAGCTGGCAAGACCTTATCAAGTTGTGCAAAACACTCGATGAAACTACCAAGGAAAAAGTCTCGCAGGTTGACACCATTCTCAGTATTGACCGGGCGCTCTGGTTCCTGGCACTCGATAACGTACTGATCGATAGTGATGGTTACTACAGTCGGGGCAGCGACTACGTCATCTACCAGGAACCGAAGTTCGGTCGTTTTCACGTGTTGCCCTACGACAACAACGAAACGTTTCGATTTCCTGGTGGCGGCGGCCCTCCTGGCAGTGGGATTCGTGGCGAGCAACCGACTGGCGTTCAGCTAAATCCGTTCAGCGGAGAATACGATGACATGAAACCGCTCCTTAGTCGCCTGCTGGCTGATCCTGAAGTCAGCAGTCGCTACGCGGCTCACGTCCGCACCATCGTTGACGAATGGCTGGACTGGAAAAGGATCGGTCCGATTTCTAACCAGTACTACAAGTTGATCGATGAAGAAATCGAAAAAGACACCCGCAAGCACTCCAGCTACGCTGACTTCGTCCTCAACATGACTGACACACTGGATGGCGGCCGACGACCTCTCCCCGGACTCAAGTCATTTGTTGAAGAGCGACGCACCTACATCCTGAGTCTGCCTGAGTTCAAGAAGCCAACGCCAAAAATAGAGTCTGTGAAACTGGCCGCGATCAATGGTAAAGCCTCGGCCCTGCCAGCTAAGAAACCAGTCTATATCCAGGCCAAACTTTCTGGGAAAGTCAAAGCTGACCGTGTCATGCTCTACCACGCGACTGCCGCGCTGGCACCTTTCAAACGGCTACCAATGGTAGACGATGGTAAACACCAGGATGGGGCAGCTGGTGACGGACTCTACGGCGCTGCCATCCCTGCCCAAGATGCCGGAAGCCACGTTCATTACTACGTGGAAGCCCGCACCGATGCAAGTGTCGGCAGCACGATCTTTTATCCCCGGACAGCAGAATCTGATCCACTTAATTTTTATATTCCAATTCCCGATGCACCCAAGACCAGTCTCGTCATCAATGAGCTGATGGCTTCCAATGCATCGGCGATTCAGGATCCCCAGCAGGAGTACGAAGATTACGTAGAAATCTATAATAAGGGCACCAAGATGATCGACCTGAGCGGGGTCTATCTCAGTGACAACAAAACAAATCCTCTGAAATGGAAATTCCCCGCGGGAAGCCGTATCACGCCAAACGGATACCTGGTTATCTGGCTCGATGACGACATGCAAGACCAACCCGGACTGCATGCCAACTTCAAGCTGTCCAAATCAGGGGAAACGCTGATGCTCATTGAAGAAGAGAATGGCAAAATCCGCTTGCTTGATGCCATCAAGTTTGGTCCCCAAAAATCAGACCAGGCCTATGGTCGTCTTCCGGACGGATCGACCCGGTTGCAGGCAATCCAGGCAACTCCCTCGAAACAGAACAAGTAGCCAGAACTACTTGAGACTTCGGCGGAAGAACTTGTCCATATCTTGGACCATGGAGCTGAACCAGGGTTCCCGATTCCAGCAACCGTGCTTACCCCCTTTAACGACGATGATGCCCGTCTCGATTCCGAGCGTCTTGAGCTTATCGCGGGTTCCCTGGTTGCGTTCTGGATAATCAAACTCACCGGCCATAAAGAGCATCGGTGGAGTCTGCTTGTTCACGTGCGTAAAAGGAGAGGCCAGGCGATACAAGTCGGGAGCCTGATCAATGGTCTTACCGAACCACTTATTGGCATTCGAATTATCAGGATCCTTGCGGGATTTTTCCGCCACCGAACCAGTCGCTAATTCCAGTGGTCCTGCCAGCACCACCGCCGCCTGCAACTGAGATGATTGCTGAGAGTTCCCTCCGCTGCCCTGGAATTCTTTGATATGTGCCGCCGTTGCCATCAAGCCGACAAGATGGCCACCGGCCGAACCACCGACCGCTCCGATCCGCTGCGGATCAATATGGTATTTGTCAGCGTTGGCCCGCAGGAAACGAACTGCCGCATTGCAGTCATGGATTGCCGCTGGAAAATGGGCTTCACCACCCAGGCGATATTCGATCGCCGCGGTCACGTACCCCAACCGAGCCAGTTGCAGTGCTAGAGCACGAAACTTGGCCTTATCCCCCTTAAGCCAGCCACCGCCATGGACCACGACCAGCGTCGGCATTGGCTGCTGAGCAGCTCTACGGCGAAACATGTCCAAGTGTAGCTGTCGTTTCCCATAGCTGGCATAAACCTGATCCAATTCTGCCGTGATACTGGCTGGGATTTCCGCCGACGGCCGATTATTAGCTGCTGGCTTCGCAGGATTCTGTTGCGCAAGACCGGTCGGCAATCCGAATCCGAGAGTTCCCAATAGGAACAGAATTATAAGCGTATAACGATTCCTGGTTCGCATAACTGTCTCCAATACGGTTCACGAGAAGAATCACTAGTATACCCTACTTGCTGACACTCGGTATTGCACCACACAATGAAAGCTCTTGAGCCTTCTTCCAAAAACCGGGGAACCACCATCATGCACCGAACGATCACATTGAGCGGCTGCCTTTTAAGTCTCGTCATCCTGCTCGGCATCCAAGAACAAGCGAGTGGTCAACAAAACAAACCAGCTAAGGCCAAGACTCGACCAGCAGGCAAGGCTCCACTACAAGCGATCAAGGACAAGCCTGACCTGCCACGGGTACTGTTGATTGGCGATTCGATTTCGATCGGTTACACGATTCCCGTACGGAACCTGATGAAAGATAAGGCCAACGTCCACCGTGCCCTGACCAACTGTGGTCCTACCACCAAGGGACTCAAGGAATTGTCCAAGTGGAGCGGTGATAAACCCTGGGACGTCATCCATTTCAACTGGGGTTTGCATGACCTGAAATACATGGGGCCCCAGGGGCAGAATCTGGCCGATCCTAAGGCAGCCGACAGTCATCAACAGGTGCCACCGGCAGAATACGAGAAAAACCTGCGACAACTGGTGGCCCAGCTGAAGAAAACTAAGGCCACGCTCATCTGGTGCAGTACTACCCCGGTACCGGTTGGTGTTAAGGGACGTGTCGTCGGTGACTCGGAAAAATACAATGCCATCGCCGCCAAGATCATGAAAGCAGAGGGCATCATGACTGATGACCTATACGGTTTTTGCAAACCGCAACTGAAAAAAGTTCAGCGACCGGCCAACGTGCACTTTACCCCAGCAGGTTCACAGGCGTTAGCGAAGCAGGTCGCCGGGCACATCGATAAAGCGCTCCACAGCGGATCAAAAAAGTAACGTAGCCGGTTTCTGCCGAAGAAACAGAGCTACAGTAACTCCTTGATCGGTTCTCCCTCGGTCAAGATCGGTATCGGACGGCCCGAATCGTTGAGGAAGGATCTGGACGGGTCAATCCCGAAGCGACTATAGATGGTGGCCAGCAGACAGTTGCTGTTCATAATCCGCCTGACCGGTTCCTCAGCACGGGCGCTGGTCGCACCGATCACCTGCCCCATTCGCAATCCACCTCCGGAGAGCAGTACGCTCATGGCACTCGGCCAGTGATCTCGCCCAGGCCGACCACTAGCGTCTTTATTATTGACCTTGGGCGTACGGCCAAACTCGCCACAAAAAATAAACAGGACCTTCTTGTCCAAGCCGCGGGCATAAAGGTCCTCGATCAACGCAGAAACAGACTGATCAAAAGAGGGAAGTTTCTCTCGGTAGGCATTAAAAATGTGGGAGTTGACCGAGTGGTCATCCCAGTTACTGGTTCGACCAATCTCCCGCGGCAAACGGTAACTGGCCTGGCACTGGACAAAACGGACCCCTGATTCGACCAGCCGGCGACAAGTAAGCAGGCTCTTGCCCCAATGCGTGTCCCCATAACGTTCCCGGGTCCGCGGAGATTCCCTCTCCAGGTCAAATGCCACTCGAGTTTGTGAGCTGGCCAACATTGCCAGGGCGCGCTGACGAAAAAGATCGACCGATTCGAGAGAGCGATCCTTTTCCAGGGCCGAGGGCAGCCGCTCAAGCTGCTCAAGTACGCGGCGACGACGTTTCAGACTCAACACGCCTCCCTCACTGATTCTCAGGTCGTCGGCTGTACCAGGTATCCGGTAAATCGGTACCGGGCCATAGGTGTTGTTTCCACTCGCCGAGTTCGGGAATTCATTCGGCATGTAAGCTTCACAGGAAGGCCCCAGGTAAGCTGCTC
>CAZXJC010000404.1:0-2776 GCA_964640885.1 uncultured Pirellulaceae bacterium
AACCACTGGGAAGCCGGACAAAGAAGCCCATCTTTTTTGGGAAAAGTGGGAAATCAGCTTTCCATACGCAAGAAAACAGCTGCTTTAGCTCGCCACAAGCTGTTCTTAGAGGCCCAGTACGTAGGCAAAAATGAGCGGCGCGACAATCGAAGCGTCGGAGTTGATCATGAACTTCGGACAGTCAGCCGCCAGCTTGTACCAGGTGATTTTTTCGTTCGGAACCGCACCGGAATAGGACCCGTACGAGGTCACCGCATCGGAGATTTGCGCGAAATAAGACCACAAGGGGACCTCTTCCTCCAGGTCCTGGAGAATCAAAGGTACTGCACAAATGGCAAAGTCACCGGCAATCCCACCCCCTACCTGGAAAAACCCAATCCCGTTACCATCCGCCGACTCCTGCCGGTACCACAGGACCAGAGCTTGCATCTGCTCCGTACCACTGCGAACTACCGAGTGACGTGACACCGAGCCATCGAGAACACGGGCAGCAAAGATATTACCGGTCGTGGAATCTTCAAAACCCGGCACGTAGACCGGTAAATTCATCTCTTCGGCAGCGATCAACCAGGAATCTTCCGGCGGCACCTGGTACTGTGACTGAAGCTTACCTTCCCGCAACAGCCGAAACAGGTATTCATGGGGAAAGTAAGATTCCCCAGCAACATCGGCCTCTTGCCAGTACTGCAGCAAAATTCCTTCCACATCCCGGATCACCTGTTCCGGAATGCAAGTATCGGTAACCCGGTTGAAACCTGAATCGCGCAACGCCAGTTCATCCGCTGGACTCAAGTCACGATAGTGAGGCACCATCTTGTAGTCACGGTGAGCAATCAGGTTATAGAGATCTTCTTCCAGGTTAGCGGCCGTGCAAGAGATGGCATGAACTTTTCCACTGCGGATCAGCGGTGCCAGCGAAATCCCAATCTCGGCAGTGCTCATCGCACCGGCCAGCGAGAGAAGCATCTTCCCATCAGCATCCAAATGTTCACGGTAGGCCTGCGCCGCTGCTAGTGTCTCGCGAGCATTAAAATGGCGGTAGTTTCGTTCCAGGAACTCAGAAATCGACATCGCGCGTTGTCCTATCCATTACGCTTACCCCGGGTGTCGTCAGCCTCGCCCACCTTCACAGCAGGTTTCACAAATCGTGTGACATCGTGAACACTGGAGTTTGCCACGAATCTCTATCAGTTGGCCCTGGCAAACCGGACAGGCTGGCCGACCACGATCAAGCAGGTTCTTGCTGGCAGCTGAGTTTACGGATTGACCGTTCTCGCCGTTGTTGTTTTCCGCTTCCATGGCAGCCTCTCAACAAAGTAGTCCTTGATTCTCGCCGCGCCACCAGGCGGGCAACATGTTGTGGCTCTAAGACGCTAATATATAATGAGTTGGTGACCAGCGGCCAAGCCGGGATTGGTTTCAAGCATACCTCACAGCAATCGTAGGCACGATGAGCAACGAAAACTCCGCCCACTTCACGAAAATCACAGCTCCAGATCATCCAGCCATGGATGACCTTGCCGAGAAATTACGTGCTCCGGCAAGTGAACTGGAGCTGACAGGTACCGACGCCTGGCCTGCTGAACAACTTCAATGGTGTGGACAACATGGCGTTTACGAATGGTTTCTCAATAGCTCGGTTGGTGGCCAACAATGGTCCGATGCAGACCTGGTCGAGGGTTACCTGCGATTAAGTTCTGCCTGCCTGACCACCACCTTTATCATTACGCAACGGACTGGTGCCTGTCGGCGAATTGCCAACGGCGAAAGTGATTTCTGTCGAGACCATTGGTTGCCAGGACTGCTGACTGGCGAATTGTTTACGACCGTAGGAATATCCCACCTCACTACCAGCCACCGGCACCTCGCCAAACCTGTTTTACGAGCCGAAGAAACAGCCGCCGGTTTTGTCATCGACGGTTTTAGTCCCTGGGTCACCGGCGCCCCGTTTGCCGATGTCGTCGTGATCGGGGCCACGCTGGAAGATCAGCGGCAAATCCTGGTAGCTCTACCGACCGATACAACAGGAGTCACGGCCGGGCCCTCTGAAAACATGGTAGCACTGTCAGCCACTCGGACAGGTCGCTTGAATTGTGACCGTGTCACGGTCGATCGAAAGTGGCTCTTGTCCGGCCCGGCCGAACATGTCATGGGTAGTGCTGTTGGTGCAAATACGGGTGGTCTGCAAACTTCAACACTGGCCTTAGGCCGTGCAGACGCGGCAATTTCTTTCAGTATGCAGGAAGCGCAAAAGCGTGAAGAACTGGAGAAAATCGCCATCGCATTACGAGCCGATTGGGATCAAACCCGACAGCACCTTACTGAGTTCGCAGATGGAGAGGCAGATTGTGACAAGGACAGTTTACGGATGGAGTGCAATCAACTCGTGATGCGTGCCACCCAGGCTGCCCTGGCCGCTGCTAAGGGAACCGGTTACCTGATTGGACATCCGGCAGGTCGCTGGTGCCGTGAAGCGCTGTTTTTCCTTATTTGGAGTTGTCCCCAGCCAGTGATGTCTGCTCACCTCTGCCAGTTGGCCGGCCTTAGCGACTAAACCGACTCAATCCTTGAGATGATGAGCACCGTGATACCATGACAGAAAAACCTGAAGTCACCTGGCACGATTCAGTCGTACCTCGGGAGGAGCGAGAACGGTTAACCGGACACCACGGTTGCATCGTTTGGCTCACCGGCTTGAGTGGCAGCGGTAAAAGCACCATTGCTAATCTTGTCGACCAGAAGCTCTCTGCTCGGGGACTACACAGTTACCTGCTCG
>CAZXJC010000405.1:0-4081 GCA_964640885.1 uncultured Pirellulaceae bacterium
TGGCTATCTTCATCGCTGCGCCGAAAAGATAGGCGAAAATCTCACGCCGAGACAGTGGATCCCCTACACCGACCGAATGGATTACCTGGCGGCCATGAACATGAATCTTGGCTGGTCACTCTGCGTGGAAAAGCTGATTAACCATGAACTCTCAGAAAAAGCAAAGCACCTGCGGGTAATCATTTGCGAGTTGGGGCGCATTGCCAGCCATCTGCTGGGAATGGGTGCCTACGGCCTGGACCTGGGAACGTTCAGCCCGTTTCTTTATGCTTTTCGCGAACGAGAAAAAATTCTCGACTTGTTTGAAGAGGTCTGTGGAGCTCGGCTGACCTACAGCTACTTGACACCGGGCGGAGCTATCGCCGATCTGCCAGATGGCTGGCTGCAAAAATGCGAAGCCTTCCTGGATCAATTCGAACCCAACATTGCTGAATACCATACCCTCTTAACTACCAACGCCATCTTTATTAAGCGAACAGCCAATATCGGCATCATGTCAGCCGACATGGCCATTGATTATGGCTGCACCGGTCCCGTGTTAAGGGGTAGCGGTGTCGATCATGACTTGCGCCGAGACGGTGAAGAACGATATCAGGACATGTATTCGGGTTATGCGTTTAACGTGATCGTGGAGGGTCCGGAGGGATACCCATACGATCCGGATCACGACAATCCACAAGAAAATCGGCCCACCCGGGCACCAGGCGTGCCACCGGAAGCCGTGCTAGGAGACTGCTGGCACCGGTTTTATGTTCGCATGCTGGAGGTTGTGCAAGCGGTCGACTTGGTTCGTCAGGCGATGGATCGTTACAGCACGGCCAGTGGTGACTGGGGTACTCCGATCAAGTTAAGTCAGAAGTTACCAGCCGGAGAATCTTACATTGAAACCGAAGCTCCGCGTGGCCAGATGGGGTTCTACCTGGCAAGCCTCGGTGATGCGATTCCCTGGCGGGTACGAGCCCGCAGCAGTTCATTCTGCAATTTGTCGGTAACAGCTGATCTTTGCCAGGGGTGCCTGATTGCCGACGTACCGGCCATTGTCGGCTCACTGGATGTTGTGATGGGTGAAATTGATCGTTAACTGAACAACCGTTAACTCAGGAAAAACAAGAGTCGTTAATTTGTCGTCGTCGGGGGCTTGTTGGTCCCTGGCAGCATGTGCCATATTCCACAAGGTTTAATTGAAAATTACCTCTGCCAGCCGGCAACGGTCGTTGCAGAGAGAGTAGCTCAACTGTGGCTGATACTATCAACACTTTTATTGGCTTGTCCGCCAGCAACTGGTTTGGTTATGTCCTAACCGCCCTGATTCACTGTGCGCTGTTGCTGCACGTAATCGCTGTCGGCGCACTCGTCTTTATCTGGATGGAACGGAAGATTGCCGGTCGCATCCAGGACCGACTCGGTCCCACCCGTGTTGGTGGTCGATTTGGCTGGCTACAAACACTTGCCGATGGTCTCAAACTGATTACCAAGGAAGACCTGATTCCGGCCGAGGCCGACCGGATGCTCTTCAAACTGGCTCCTTATATCGCCTTCATGGCCAGCTTTTGTGCTTACCTGGCATTACCCTTTGCAGACGGCTGGGTTGGGCAACACGTCAACACGGCGGTCTTCTTCGTCTTAGCCGTCCTGGGACTGGAAGTCTTCGGCGTCATCCTGGCCGGTTATGCCTCCGGTTCCAAATGGTCACTGTTTGGTGCGATTCGTGAAGCGGCCCAGGTTGTCAGTTACGAAGTTCCCCTGGGACTCTGTGTTGTCGTGCCAGTCTTTATTTGCGGCACGATGAATCTCGTTACGATTGCTAACAAGCAGGCTGGCCTGTTCACAAACTGGATGGTCTTTCATGACCCCTTCACGTTCACGATCTTCTGGGTCTACTTCACCTGTGCTACAGCCAGTGTGAACCGGGCTCCCTTTGACTTGGCGGAAGCTGAAAGTGAACTGGTCGCTGGTTTCCATACCGAGTATTCCGGTTTGCGCTGGAGCTTCTTCTTCATGGCCGAATACGGGTCAATGTTCCTGGTTAGTGGTCTGGCTACTATCCTCTTTTTCGGAGGCTGGCACGGGCCGATCCCAATCTTCGGGACCGACATGCTCGGCTGGGCCTACACACCGGGTGCCGGTGACTGGGCTCTGACCGGATACCTGGCCAACTTGGCTGGCTGTCTCAATTTTGTCCTTAAGGCCGTGGTTGGCGTCACCGTCATGATTTGGGTCCGCTGGACCTTCCCGCGACTGCGAATTGACCAGGTGATCACCACATGTTTGAAATACTGTGTCCCAATTTCAGCAATCTGTTTCCTGGGAGCACTCGCTTGGGAAGCCTTCGATCTGCCTTCGCCCAATAACCTCGACTTGATGTCAAATCAACCCAAGTCAACGGTTCGTGAGAACTGGGTAGTACCGACTAAGAAACTTTCTGCGGAAACTAAAGCATCTTCGGAACAACCGGCACCAGCCACGACAGAGAGTCAGCAGAGCCGGGCAGCAGATACTGCCGTAGCAACCGGTCTCCACGATAAGCCCAAATCCCCGCAACCAGGAGGTGACCTATGATGTTACTGGCCACTTTCTCCTGGCACGAGTTCTTCTTCATGCTCTTTGCAATCCTCGCCTGTGGATTTGCAGTCGGCGTGCTGTTATCGACAAACATCGTGCGGATGGCGTTTTACCTGGTCATTTCACTCGGTTCGACCGCTGGCCTGTTCTTCCTGGCAGGTGCCGAATTCGTCGGCGCAATGCAATTGATGATCTACGTGGGTGGTACCCTGGTACTGCTCATCTTCGGCGTGATGCTAACGGCCCAACAGCGATTCATCTCACTCAAGTCTTACGGACGTGATTGGATACTGGGGCTGGCCGTGGGTGGCTCGCTCTTATTGTTACTTCTCAACGCGGCCTTTGGCGTCTCCGACTGGTACACGCCCCGTCCGGGAACAGCCCTGGAAGTTGACCAGTCCAAGACAGCGACGCCACTGGGGTTGGCCCTGGCAGGCGTACGGGCCGACAAGTTGGAAACCCAGCGCAAGAATCCCGAGAAAGACAAACAACTCAAGGAAGGCATGTCCGGATACCTGCTTCCCTTTGTGATCGTCTCAGTTCACCTGCTGGTAGTGCTGATTGGCGCTGCTTACATGGCACGAACTAAGCGGGTCGCTCCCAAGACAGAACCAGAATCCGAAGGAAATACCGATTAACGTGCCGGCCACAGTCTGCTTGTCGCTGGCAAAACATGAACCATTACGCAAGACCATTAACTACATAGTTTGAAACCATGATTGTCCCGCTTATCAGCACGATTACCGTTTCACATTACATGGCTGTCGGAGCCGTCATGTTTGTGACTGGTGTGTTGTGCATGGCAACCAAGCGAAATGCCCTCGGTGTCCTGATGGGTATTGAACTCGTGCTTAATGGTGCCAATATCAATTTCATCGCCTTTGGCAGTCCTTACCTGCGGTCAGAATCGCTCGGTTTAGACGGTCAACTGATTGCACTGTTTGTCATTGTACTGGCTGCTGCCGAAGCGGCCGTCGCCCTGGCCATCGCATTAAACTTTTACAACAACCACAGCACGATTGATGTTGACCGTGCAGACGACTTGAAAGGCTGAATTCAGCTCAGATGGAAGCAATTCTCCCCAAACTGCTGGCAGCTGCGACACTCCTACCACTGGTGTCGTTCTTTATTATCCTGCTGGCAGGAAACCGTCTAAAGAGTCATGCCTCAACGGTGGCGACCCTCGCCATCGGCGGTGCTGCATTACTCTCCTTCGTGGGGATGTTCGCCTACTGGTTAACTGACGACGGTGTTTGGAAGCAACTGGAAACGGCCAATCAGCCCCACCATAGTACCGCTGATCATGGAAATTCTGGCGACCATCACGCTCACCCTAAGGACTCAAATCACGGCCAGCAAGGTGAACATACTCATCAGGATAACCCGGCTGAGCATTCTCATGATGGCAAGGCAGATCACGATCACGGTTCCCATGACAGCTCGGTAGATCACGGTCACGATTCCCATGACAGCTCGGTAGATCACGGTCACGATTCCCATGATGGCAAGGTAGCCCGCA
>CAZXJC010000406.1:0-5712 GCA_964640885.1 uncultured Pirellulaceae bacterium
CCCGGCCGCAAACCTTTTGCAACTCAAAAACAAGGCCATCGGGCAGCTAGAGAACATTCCCAACCAGGACAAGAATGACGGTTCGGAAAGTACCACGGCTTTTGCCGAACTGGCTCGCCAATTACCAGATGAGTTACTCGGTCCCCGCAACCTGGCCATCGCCAGCCTGCTGTCGCTAGAAAAAGTTGACAAGACCACAGCGCAAGACAAGTTCCAGCAACTCGCCCAGGAGTGTCAAACCGCAGTCGACCAACTAAAGACGGTAGAGCCAGACAGTGGCATTGCTGACCTGCTGGCAGCCAAGTTAGCAATTGCCAGCGGTGATGAACAAGCGGCCACCAGGCATTACGAGGCAGCCTGCAACAAGATGCCCAATGACTACGTGCCCTGGGCCGAATTATTCATGCTCGTCCGTGACGGCAAGGAGGACCAGCTGCGCAAGCGAGCCCTGCAAAAGGCTTACGCGGCCAACAGCAATAACCTCGTGCTGCTGGAACACCTGGTCAGCCTGCAGGCCCAGAGCCAGGACCCAGCCATCCTGGAAACACTGAAAACTGCCAGGCGAATTCTGCAACCGCTGGCCAGCGTGATCGAGGGACAGCAAATTCAACTGGAAACGGAGCTGCCAGCGATTGCCAAAAGAATCGAAGCTGGCGACGAACAGGCCTGGAACGATATCCGAATCCGTATGATCCAGGTCTTTAATGTGGTGCGACCGGAACTGATCTACCAGGCTGACCTGAGCCAACTGAGTCGTCACGTCTTGGAATACGTGATCCATGATTTCTCGGAGGACTTTTACAAACAATATCCGGGAGTCAGGATTAGCGCTACTGCGGAAAACCAGATTACGATGGCTGCCGCAGATGGCATGCAACTCTCAGACATCACGGATGCCAGCGACATTGCTCTCTTCGATTTTGACCTGGATGAAAAACTGGATGTCGCGGTACTGCGAAAAACAGCTGTCGAAGTTTATCGCCACCGGGGTCCGGACGGCTGGCAACTGCTCGGGCAATGCCCGGTACCGGCTGGCATGGAACGCCTGCTGGTGGCTGACCTCGATCGGGATGCCCAGAAAAAAAACGCAGCTGGATTTGAAATCTCGGATGAAGACCTGGTCGTTTATGGCTCCGGCGGTTTCCGTTTCCTGGAAAACCGCCAGGCCGCTGCCCCAGAAAAAAGACAGTTAGTGGAACTAAAGAATCCGCTGACGCTTGACCCAGACCAAGCGATCGTACAACCGTTGCCCAGCGACATTGACCATGCCGGTGACCTGGACCTGGTACTGGCCACCACCACTGGCATCTCCCTCTGGATCAACCAGTAAAAGTGGACCTTTACCGAGAGAACCGCTGGCTCACTGTTGGCAGGAAACGAAGGGGCCAAACCTGTCAGCCTGGCCGCCGTCGATTGGGACCGCAACGTGCTGGTGGATGTCCTGGTCGGTTACGAACAGGGACCGCCGGCCAGGCTGGAAAATATCCGTCACGGACGGTTTCGCTGGCAGGCACTCGAGAAAGAACTGGGACCGCCGGCTGGCGTAAATCAACTGGTCCCTTGCGAAATCGATGGCAACGCTTCCTGGGATCTGCTGACAGCAGACGACGACGGCATCTCGCTCACACTCACTGGCACGCGACCCGGCGAATCAGTCTGGGCAACCCGTACATTGAAAATATCCGACGTGGCAACCAGCGGGGTACTCCGCTGGGATCCTGACAATAATGGGATCGCCGACATTCTCGCCTGGGGTAACGACGGCGTCCAGATTTTCATTGGAGAAGGGGCTGGCCAGTTTTCCAAGCCTTTTTCTCCAAGCGGAATTCCTGACGGTCCGGTCGGTAGCTGTGCCATCGGAGACTTGGACGACGACGGCGACCAGGACCTGGCCCTAATCGTCGGCAACACACCTCACTGGTGTATCAACAACGGTGGCAACAGGAACAACTGGATCAACGTGAGACTCTGTGCCGAAGCAGACCCCAAGCTGCAAGCCCAACGAACGAACCTGTTTGGTGTCGGCAGCCTTGTCGAACTGCGTGTTGGTCAGCAGTACCAGGCCCAGTTAGTAAGTGGGCAGGTCACTCACTTTGGCATTGGAAAGAAAAAACAGGCCGATGTACTGCGGGTCTTGTGGACCAACGGAATTCCCCAGAATGTCATCTCACCCAAAAGCAACCTGGCCGTCACCGAGAAACAACGTTTGCTCAAGGGATCCTGTCCCTACCTCTATACCTGGACAGGTGAACGCTATGAGTTCTTCACTGACTTGTTGTGGGCCGCTCCAATTGGACTACAACTGGCCGAAGGGGTTGTCGCTCCCACGCGTGACTGGGAATACCTGCTGATCCCCGGTGAAAAACTGCAAGCGGTCGAGGGAGAGTATCGCATGCAAGTGACCGAGGAGCTCTGGGAAGCCGCTTACTTCGACCAAGTTTCCCTAATCGCGGTCGATCATCCTGCCGACGTTTCTATCTTTTCCAATGAAAAGGTTGGACCTCCTAGTGTTTCCCAGTTCCAAGTCCATGCCATTCCAAGCAGCCGCCTGGTAACTCCCGTAGCGGCCCGCAATGCCCAAGGCCAGGACGTCCTCTCGGTCATCAGTCGTCGTGATGGACGTTACCTAAAGCTGTTCGATCATCGCCTCAAGCAGGGTCTCACTAACAAGTACTTCCTGGAACTGAACCTGGGTGAACTCAATGATCCCCAGCAAGTTAAGCTGGTCATGACTGGCTGGGTTTTCCCGACCGACACCTCGGTCAATGTGGCCATCTCTCAAAACCCGGCCCTGGATCCGCCGCAACCTCCTGCCCTGTGGGTTCCCGACCCAGCCCAACCAACCGGTTGGAAGCAAGTCGTTCCCCACATGGGATTTCCTGGTGGCAAAACCAAAACGATTGTTGTGAATGTACCTGCCGACCAGTTCGTCGGAAACGACTACCGTGTTCGAATGGAAAGCAGCATGGAACTCTACTGGGACTCGATCCTGGTGGCTGTCGATGCCAAGCCGGGCAAGTTCCGGCAAACGACCCTACCGCTGGTCGACGCTGACCTGCACGAACGTGGGTTTTCAGCCCGACACCCGGGACGCGATCACGGACCGGAACAGTATGATTACGAGCAGGTAAGCCGACAGCCAGCCTGGCCACCGATGGCTGGCAACTTCACCCGCTACGGAAACGTGACCGAGTTGCTAGCAGCGGCTGACAGTCACCTGGTCGTGCTCGGCGCGGGGGACGAAATGACGCTCCGCTTTGCGCAGCCAGAGGAACCACTCCCGGTTGGCTGGAAACGAGATTTCCTCTTGTACAATGTCGGCTGGGACAAGGATGCTGATCTGAACACCGTCCTTGGTCACCATGTCGATCCACTCCCCTACCCGGGCATGTCCAGCTACCCGCCCGGACTCAATGATGTAGTACCGGACTCTGCTCCGTACCGACACTACCTGCTAACCTTCCAGACGCGCCGCTACCACCAGCAGCACTTCTGGAACCAGTTGCAGCAGCCAGGGCCACGTTAATCGAAGAGCCAAACGCAGGCCTTTTCCATTGGCAGTTGGTAATGAACCGATGGCCTGCAGTCTGCGTACTTGTCCCCATGATTGCTATGGCCCGAATCATCCTCCCGACCGCACCAGTCAGCCTTAAGAAAAGGCCTTTTGCCTGTGATTTCCCGTTGAATCAGGACTGGTAGTCGCGTTAATCTGGACGGATAGTCGTTTTGACAGGGACTCTCAAGAAAACAGGTAAAAAAGACCATGCACCGACGATCATTGGCACTACTGCTAATGGGCCTGCTGCTGTTAGCAGGATGCCGAAAATCCGCCGATCCGCACTCCGGTGACAGCGAGGAAACAACCGTTGAGGGACCGATTCATTTCGTGACTGCCCAAGAGGAAGCTGGCATCACGTTCAAACATTTCAACTCTCGCCGGGATTCACTGATTCCCGAAGACGTGGGCTCTGGAGTTGGCTGGGCTGACTATGACAATGACGGCGACGAAGACCTCTATTTCGTCAATTTTGCTGGCCCCTTCCTGATGGAGCCGGCCAAGCTTAAATCACGCCCCGGTAACCAGCTTTATCGCAATGACGGCAATGGAAAATTCACCGATGTAACCAAGGCCGCAGGCGTGGGACACGTCGGCTGGGACTATGGCTGTCTCTGGCTAGACGTCGACAACGATGGTTACCTCGACTTGGCCGTAACTCATTACCATGGTGTCATTCTTTACCGCAATCGTGGTGATGGCACCTTCGAAGAAAAAACCGAGGCTTCGGGACTGGCCGCTATCGACGAATTTTTGCTCGGGTTGACTGCTGGCGATTATGACCAGGATGGCGACTTGGACCTGTTCCTCTGTGGCTATGTTCATTTTGATCGCGAAAAGGCACGCAACCGGCCGATGGTCGCCGGACGTCCAGCGGTCTGGACCAACCCAGTCTCTTACGACCCACTGCCGAGTATCCTCTTAGAGAACGACGGCACGGGCGTCTTTACCGATGTCACCGAGAAAGCCGGCGTGGCGAACTCGGCCGGCAAAAGCATGCAAGCACTCTTCTGTGACTTCAACAACGACAACTGGCCCGATCTTTATATTGCCAATGACGTGGGAACTGCTGATGCCATGTACCAGAACAATGGTGACGGCACCTTCAAGGACATCTCGCAGTTGTCTGGAACCTACGATCGTCGCGCCAGCATGGGAATCGCGGTCGGGGACGTCTGGCACGAAGGCCGCATGGACCTGTTTACAACACACTGGGTCAACGAAGATCACGCCCTTTGGAGAAATCAAAGTGCCACGACACCGGACAAGTCGATCTTGATGGAAGATGTCGGACCGACCACGGGAATCCTGGATATCAAGTCACCCGCCGACGTTGGCTGGGGTGTTGAATTGATCGACCTGGACAATGACGGTCACCTCGATATCGTGCTGGCTAACGGCAGCACCATCGAAGATGAATTGACTCTGGAAGTTTTGAAAGACCCCAAGTTGCTTCCACAAAAATGTCGTTTGCTCCGCAATGATGGGGATGCCAATTTTGTTGACATCAGCAAATCAGGCGGCAGTTTTTTCCAACGGGACCTGATCACCCGTGGACTAGCCTGTGCCGACTACGATCAGGATGGACGGGTGGATGTGGCAATCGTGCTCCATAGTGGCGAGGGAACGCTGTTGAAAAACAACTCCAAAAAGACTGGAAACTGGCTACAAGTCAAACTGGTGGGCAGCACCAGTAACCGGTTTGGAATCGGGGCTCAAATCGAAGTCAAAGTGGGAGCGAACACCTATAGCCGTCAGTGCGTACTGAGTTCCAGTTATTTAAGTAGTCAAAGTTTGATTCGCCATTTTGGGCTCGGAAAGGCAGCACAAGCCGATTCCGTGACAGTTCACTGGCCCAGCGGCAAGACGACTGTACAAAAAGACGTTAAACTGAATCAACAGATCACGATCCAGGAAGAATAAATCAATCGCTTTGGATTGCTGACCGATATTGCCTGTAACATGAACTTGTCGACCCAAACAATTTCAAGCTCAGCCTTATAGAAAGGTTTTGAAGATGAAGAAAGCTCTGCTTATCGGCGCACCGCTGCTGGCCCTGCTCATCTTGGGGCTGGTTTACGGTCCAGGTATCCGCGACGCTTACCTGCTTGACGGTCAGGCTGCCAACGATCACCGCCTGCGGGAGACCGCAACTG